>JAFZHY010000027.1 GCA_017554615.1 Clostridia bacterium | reverse complement strand
TTTTAATTTGTCGTCCTCGTAAGGCGTCAGCCTGACTTCGTCCTTCGCATTAAAAATCTTAAAAATTTTCCTGCGTTTAAGGTCGAAGAGTTTTAAAACAAGAAATTTTGTTTCAGATAAAGAAATATCAAGGATAATACTCTTGTATATCTGAAGAGATTTCTGCAATATGAAACATAATTTATATTTTAAAACCATATGGTGTTCGAGTACTACTGCACTAAGGATACATAAAAATTAATTCCTTTTATAATCATAAACCCTTTTGTATAAAAATGCAATACTTTTTTTATATTAAAAGAATATTTTTTTATTATTTTATCAAACTAAAAACAAATAGATTCTTAAAAGTTTTAATTTTTTTATAAAAAAGGAGAATATATATGGGTAAAATAAATAAAAACGCTGAAAGCAGATACTTCAGCGAATTAGATAGTTTTGGTAATAAACTTGTGGATATAGAGGGAATGAGTAAGAGAAAAGATGTATGGACACATCCTGAAAGCCTTAAGCGAATTTATGAAAAGGACAATGTATTATAGTTGTATAAAATGAATAAATATGCATAAATTAAAAATTATCAAGAAGACATTTTGGCACCTTTAAATTGCCAAACCCTTTTCCAAGCTTAATATCCGGCTTCATATCCCCATGAAAGTCTGAGCCACCGGAAATTATTAAGTCTAACTTTTTGCAAACGCTTATATAAAAATCGCTTTGTTCTTTGGTGTATTCTGTATAATAACCCTCAAGACCATTAAGACCGTACGATTTAAGTTCTTTTATAAATTCTATAAATTCATCTTCATTCATATTAAGATAGTGGCAGTGGGCTAAAATTGCAACACCACCCGACTCTTTAATTACAGATATTGCATCTTTATAGGATATTCTAAACTCATTGGAATATCCTATTTTTCCTTTTCCAAGATATTTTTTAAACGCATCCTTTACAGAGGATGCATATCCTTTATCCACCATAACCTTTGCAATATGCGCTCTTCCAAGGGCATTGCCGGTAGAATATTTTTCTGCTTCCTCTAAGTTTATATCAATTCCTGCATCGTTTAGCCTTTTTATTGTATTTATATTTCTTTTCTTCCTGTCTTCTTTAAACTTATTTGTAAGATTAACTAACTTTTCGCTCTCACAGTCAATATTAAGTCCGACTATATGAAGTTCGCTTGAAAAATCGCAACTGATTTCAATGCCCGGAATAAAGATTATATCCCTTTTTAGTGCTTCTTTTTTCGCCTCTAAGATTCCGTCAATATTATCGTGGTCAGTAAGTGCTACTGCGTATAACCCTATTTCGTCTGCGTGGGCTATAATTTCTTTTGGGGTAAAAGACCCGTCAGAACAGGTAGAATGAGTGTGTAAGTCAATATATTCTCTCATGATAATAATTTCTTAAGTTCAGACATAAATGTATTTATATCTTTAAATTGCCTGTAAACTGATGCAAAACGCACATATGCAACCTCGTCAACATCCTTTAGTTTCTGCATAACAAGTTCGCCTATAACTGTGCTTGGAACTTCTCTTTCTAATGAATTAAGAAGTTGTTGCTCAATTTCGTCAACCATCTGCTCCATCTGAGAAGCAGTAACAGGGCGCTTCTGACATGCAGTAATAATTCCTGCAAGAACTTTTTCACGGTCAAAGGTTTCTCTTGTTTTATTCTTCTTTATTATAACCAACGGAATATTTTCAACCTTTTCGTATGTTGTAAACCTTTGCTGACATTCTAAACACTCTCTTCTTCGTCTTATAGAGTTAGTATCGTCAACTGTACGGGTTTCTATAACTTTGGAATCTGCAAATCCACAAAACGGACATTTCATAATAAACACTCCCTTTAGTTATATTTTAACATATATTATTAAAAAATAAAAGATTAAAAATTTATAAGTTAATAATTTATTCATATTCTTTTCATTATATCATCATAAATGTAATTTATAATTAAACTATAAAGTAAAGAAATACTTTATAACACCCCCCAATAACCCCTTAAATCCCTTTTTTAAAATTATTACCGAAGATTTATCTTTGGTGTGCAAAGCAGTATAATCCCCATTGCTTTGTAAAGAAAAAGAGAAACCTTTTACGGTTTCTCTTTTTTATATAAAAATTTTACAAAAAAATACCTCGGGGAAACCCCCGAGGCATTTAATTTATAAGTTAACTATTTAAAGGTTAATCTTATTTTTTGTTAGCATCGCCAAGATCGATAACTACGCAGATCATGTTTTCTCTGTCATAGTTGTAAACGATTACAACGTCTTTGTTGTTTTCTTTGTAGTTTTCTTTAGTTTCAGCATAAGAGATTGAGTAACCAGCAGATAGTTTGCTGATTTTTGAATCTTTAAGTGTAACTTTAACTGTTGGTGTTCCAGATTTAAATGAAAGTCCAGATTCTGCACCATCAAAGAAGATTTTACCATTTCTGTAATCATCAACTTTACCAGATACTAAGTAACCTGTTTCATCGTCTTTGTAGTCTTCGCCGTAACCAGTTAATTCGCCTTTAGCAGCTGCTTCAACATCTGCTGCTGTAGCAATAATTCTAACTGCACTAGCAAAGTCGCCTTCGTTGTACTGAATTAAAGCACCTTTAGCGATTGCTTTAGAACCTGATTTAGATAGAGTTTCTATATCTGCATCATTTGTTAAGTTAAATGATTTTAATTCGCCGTTAACATAACCTTTAACGATTGAGTATTCATCGCCGTCTTCTGTTTCGCCTTTATTAACTGCATTAACAACCATTACAGGATTTGTAGCTTCAACTTTAGCAGTTGCATTGTATACGATTGCATATACTAATTCATCAGTAGCTTCTTCAGCAATATAAGTGATGTTTGACTTAACTTTTTCGTTGAAAACAGCTTTTGAAGAAATAGAGTAGTTATCTACTTTTCTAACTAATTTGTCATCTTTACTTGCAACGATAACTGAAGAATCAACTATAATTGCATCGTCAATAGATTCATAGTCAGCACTGTATTCAGCTTCATCTTCGTCTACAACATAATAGTCGCTAGCTTTTGCTTCAATGTTAGCTTTATTAATTAAAGAGCTGATTTCACCTGAAGAGTTTGCAGAGTACATAACAAGTTCTGGTGTTGTTGTAACATCAAATACTGTTACATCTTCATCATATACTAATTTATTCTTTGTAGCAGCTGATAAATCAGCTAATTCAACTTCACCTAAGCCATTTAATTCTACTTCGCTATCAAGAGTGAATACATCAAAGTTTCCTTCTCTTGTGTAGATAGTAACTTCAATACCTTCTTCAAGACCGTCAGCAACTTCGATCTGGTATAAGATACCAAATGTTCTAGAAGAAACGTCTAATTCTTTATAGATGATATTGCCCATGATATCTACATAGAAAGTACCTTTGTCGCTAGGTTCAACTGAAACGCCGTCAGCAAGTTTGTATTCTTTGTCGCCGATAACTACTGTTTTACCACTTTCGTCTTCTTCTGTAACAGTACCTTCAACTTTATCAGAAGAGATAATGTATTCAAAGTATGATTTATCTTTAGCATCTACTGATTCAATTACATTGATGATATCGCCAACTTTAATGTCAGCAAATGATAATTCTTTACCATTAACATCTTTTAATGTATAAATCTGGTCTTCGATTTCTTTATCAAAATCATAAATGTCGTTATTTAACTGACCAGTTACACTTTCAGTAAAATCGTTGATTTCTTTAACGATATCAGATTTAACTTCTGTGTAGATTAATACATCATAACCTTTGTTATCTTTGTTATTTTCAATTAATTTAAGAGACTGGATGTTACCAGCAGCGTAAGCGCTTTCAATGTCAGAATAATCAGCTTTTTTTACTGCTTCTACATTCTGATTTTTGTAAACTACTATTTCTTTTGAAAGTTCAACTTCTGTAGCTTTAGATTCGTCAGAAGAAACTTTGTAGTATGTTAAAATACCTTCGTCATCTGCAACTTCTAAATCTAATTCGCCTTCGAACATCTGAGTAGCTGTAAGTTCAAGAACTTCGTTTTTACCAGCTTTAGGAACAACTGCTAAAACAACCATATCTTCATCATTGTAGTCGATGAAAGCTGTTACAGCGTATCCTTTAGGGATAACTAAACCTTCAACTGCATCATATGTTTTTTCGCCTTCTTCGATTCCTGATTTATCATATTCATCGCCAAGGTCTGTAACATTAACTACAACTTTGTTAGCATCTTCAGCTGTGAATCCAACTGGCTTAACTGTAGCGTCAACTTTAGCAACTTTTAAAATTGAAGATAATAAAGTTTTATCAACTGGTTCAAAAGTTATTTCTGAGCCATAACCTTTCTGTTCCATAAGCTGATCATCTAATGCGTTGTAAGCAAGTCTTGCAACGATAGCTCTTGTAGCTTTGTCGCCGATTTTACCAGCAGCACCAACTGTCATGCCAAGAGCGTTAGCTTCAGCCATGTAAGCTGTTGGATAAGCGTCAACAACTCCTTCAAATTTTGGAGCGTAACCTAGAGCTAATACAAGCATTTTAATAGCCTGTTCGTATGTTACTTCATCTTCTGGACCAAAGTTTCCATCGCCGTAACCATTGATAATTCCTTTCTGGTTAGCGATTTTAACGTAACCAGCTGCCCAGTGAGTAGCAGGAACGTCAATAAAGTTTGTAGCAGTTGCAACGCCAGAAGCAGCAACTTCCATGCCTAACATTCTAACAACAACAGCTGCGAATTCAGCTCTTGTAATAGTTTTGTCAGGACCGAATGTACCATCTTCGTAACCTTTTAATAGGCCAAGAGCGGACATAACTGTTACAGCTTCGTTGTAACTTGCATCTTCTTTAACATCAGTAAAAGCTGCGAAGCTAACTGAGCTTAAAGCCATAGCAAGAACGATAACTAAAGCTGCAATTTTCTTTAAGTTTTTCATTTGAGTTTCCTCCCTTATAAAAATATTTTTTTGTTTTCGAAAGAATTTTTTATGCGCCATTCTTTCTTTCGGCGCAAGATAAAACAGAAAGCCTTATCTTTGTTTATACCAATTTTACCAAAGTTTTTTCAAGGTGTCAATGATTGTAACATAATTGTAATGATACTGTATCTTTTTTGACTTTTTATCCTTTTTGCAGGATAAACTCCCTTGTTTTACACCCTTTTGATAAATCTTTTAAAAGAATAAAAAATATTTTTCATTCTTTTTTAAAAAAGGCTCTTTTTTCTGTTCGAGAACATTCTATTATAACTTTTTTAAAAAATCAACCTTTTTTACACAATTGAAATATATCCGTAATTATTTTAAAATTATGGAAATAATTGTGTAACAATTTTACAGTTACCTTTTATATTCTATAATCATACCGTGTGCTTTTTGTTTTTCGCAAACGATTACCTTAAACTTTTTATTATAAGGAATATGAAATAATGTATTTTGCCCTAATTTAATGAGTTCTTCGTCAATTTCCAAAATACATTCGTTATCATCAAAGGAATATATAAATCTTTCACTTAGAGTATTTTTGTTATATTCTTTTATCTTAGGTGTTCCTAAATTCAGAGTTTCAATTTTAATACACGGAACAATACCCTCTTCTAATATTTCAAAATTTTTATTTTGGACATAATTTTTAAAGTATGGAAGTTTCAAATTGTTTTCTTCTTTGATGTTTATGACATTTATTTCAAGAACAACTGAATCGTCCATCGATTTTATATTAATATCTTCTTTATGGGTAAACGCACACACGCCTTTTTCATAAAGAGTATTATCGTCATTAACACAAACAGCACCGTGGCATACAATAAATATGCGATAACCGTTTTCGCTTTCTTTAATTTCTAAAGATTCTGCGTCTTTAATATGATGAACAAAGGTTTTAAGGTCATCTATTTCTCTTTTTAAAACTCTTCCCAAAGTATTATCCACAGTTACTAAGGAATATTTAGAGTTTTCCATATAAAAATGTAAGAACCACGCTTTTGAGAATGCCTTGTTAAATGCTTTTTCAGTATTTTCAACTAAAACTGAGTAAACTTCAAGCAAACGCTCAAAATAAAAGATTGTAAGTATAACAAAAACTATAAATGCACACAGTATGCCTGATATATTAAGTAAACTCTCAGAAATTTTAGAATTATTATAAAACATCTGGTTAATTCCCAGAAAAACCATAATGGATGTTATAAAGGAATGGATAAGATAATAAATTGTTTCTCCGCTGAAGATATTTCCTTTATAAAAGTCCAGTCTTTTATATTTATTATTTTTTTTGTCTATGTATTTTTCGCCTTTTTTAAAAAGACAACTGTAATAAACTGCCTGAACTGTTTTTTTATCGATAGACCCCTCTTTAAAACTCATAAGGCATGTAATTGCCTGGCAGCATAACCAATATGATTCTTTATAGATACGGTATCTTTCTATAATTAAGGCAAACATCCAGCCTATTATGGCAAGGGCGATAAATATTGCGCCTTTTGCGATATCCCCTATACCTGCAGTAGATAGTGCGAATGGCACAAGAAATGAAAACATAGCAAGATAAAGAGTAAAAATCTGGTCTCTTTTTGCCTGTTGCAGAGTCATTTCCTCTACACATCTCTCATAAAGCATTGCTAAATCATACTTTGGCGAGTCAGATATTTTATCATTCACATAATATTTATGCTCAAATATTTCAGAAACATTTTTCTTCTTTTTTATAAAAGGCCACATTTTATTTTCCCCCTTTAATTCACGTTGCGTAAGCAACATATCGAGCCGCAAGGCATATCGAGTTGTGTCAGGAACATATCGAAAATCTCGCAAGAGATTTATATCGCTGATTTCATCTTCGATGAAATCATTATATCACATTACATTCATTTTTTCAATGACAACAAAAAAGAAAGCAGATATAAAATCTGCTCTCTTTATATGTGAATATTTAATTATTCAACGATTGCTGTAACAGCACCAGAACCAACTGTTCTACCACCTTCACGAATAGCGAATCTTAATCCTTCTTCGATAGCGATTGGTGTGATAAGTTCAACAGTCATTTCAACGTTATCACCAGGCATACACATTTCTGTGCCTTCTGGTAATGTGATAAGACCTGTAACGTCAGTTGTTCTGAAATAGAACTGAGGTCTGTAGTTGTTGAAGAATGGTGTATGTCTACCACCTTCGTCCTTATTTAGAACGTAAACCTGAGCCTGGAACTTCTTGTGAGGAGTGATTGAACCTGGTTTAGCAAGAACCTGACCTCTTTCGATTTCAGTTCTCTGAACACCTCTTAGAAGAACACCGATGTTATCACCAGCTTCAGCATAGTCAAGAAGTTTTCTGAACATTTCGATACCAGTAACAACAACTTTTCTTGATTCGTCTGTTAAACCAACGATTTCAACTTCTTCAGAAACTTTTAACTGACCTCTTTCAACTCTACCTGTAGCAACAGTACCACGACCTGTGATAGAGAATACGTCTTCGACAGGCATTAAGAATGGTAAGTCAGCTTTTCTTTCAGGTGTAGGGATGTAAGCGTCAACTTCAGCCATAAGTTCAAGAATACAAGCGTATTCTGGAGCGTTTGGATCAGTAGATGTAGATTCAAGAACTTTTAGACCTGAACCTTTAACGATTGGAGTATCATCTCCAGGGAATTCATATTCAGAAAGTAATTCTCTGATTTCCATTTCAACTAATTCTAATAATTCTTCGTCATCAACCTGGTCAGCTTTGTTCATGAATACAACGATGTAAGGAACACCAACCTGACGAGATAGAAGAATGTGTTCTTTTGTCTGAGGCATTGGACCGTCAGCAGCAGAAACAACAAGGATAGCACCGTCCATCTGAGCAGCACCTGTGATCATGTTTTTAACATAGTCGGCGTGTCCAGGGCAGTCAACGTGAGCGTAGTGACGGTTGTCAGTTTCGTACTCAACGTGAGCTGTAGAGATAGTGATACCTCTTTCTCTTTCTTCAGGAGCCTTATCGATATTATCGTAAGCTGAGAATTCAGCCTGGCCCTTTAAACTTAAAACTTTTGTAATAGCCGCTGTTAAAGTTGTTTTACCATGGTCAACGTGACCGATAGTACCAATGTTAACGTGGGGCTTAGTTCTTTCGAATTTTGCTTTTGCCATTGTAATTTCCTCCCTTATAGAAAAATTTGTATTTACATTATAATAAATTTTTTAGTAAAATGCAAGACTTTTATTCGGCTTTATTAGTTCTTGCAGAAATAATTTTTTCACCAACTGATTTTGGAACTTCTTCGTAGTGAGATGGTTCCATAGAATAGTTACCTCTACCCTGAGTTTTAGAACGAAGGTCTGTAGCGTAACCAAACATTTCAGATAGTGGAACGAACGCATTGATCTGCTGAGCGCCCTGACGAGCTTCCATACCTTCAAGTCTACCTCTTCTTGAGTTGATATCACCGATAACGTCGCCCATGTAATCTTCAGGAACAACAACAACAACCTTCATAATAGGTTCTAGTAGAACTGGTTCAGCCTTTTTAGAACCTTCTTTGAATGCCATTGAACCGGCAATTTTAAACGCCATTTCAGATGAATCGACTTCGTGGTAAGAACCATCGTATAATACAACCTTAACGTCAACTACGTTATAGCCTGCAAGCACACCGCTTTCCATAGCGCCCTGAACACCAGCGTCAACAGCAGGGATGTATTCCTTAGGAATAGCACCACCGACAATTTTGTTTTCAAAACTGTATCCTGTGCCTGGTTCCTGAGGGATAAGTTCAAGATGAACATGACCGTACTGACCTTTACCACCGGACTGTCTTGCGTATTTGTGTTCAATTTTAACAGGTTTTCTGATAGTTTCTTTGTAAGAAACCTGAGGTTTACCAACATTTGCTTCAACTTTGAATTCTCTTAACAATCTGTCAACGATAATTTCAAGATGAAGTTCACCCATACCTGCGATGATAGTTTGACCTGTTTCATCGTCTGTGTATGTTTTAAATGTTGGGTCTTCTTCAGCAAGTTTGGAAAGGGCAATACCCATTTTTTCCTGACCTGCTTTTGTTTTAGGCTCAATGGCAACTCTGATAACTGGTTCAGGGAATTCCATTGATTCTAATATAATCGGATGGTTTTCATCACATAATGTGTCCCCGGTAGTTGTGTTTTTGAAACCAACACCGGCAGCGATATCACCAGAGTAAACCATTTCGATATCTTCTCTGTGATTAGCGTGCATCTGAAGAATTCTTCCGATTCTTTCTTTATTATTCTTAGTAGAGTTAAGCAGACCGGAACCTGATTTTAAAGTACCGGAATAAACTCTGAAGAAACAAAGTCTACCAACATAAGGGTCAGTCATAATTTTGAATGCTAACGCTGAGAAAGGAGCGTTATCATCAGCAGGTCTGTCTTCTTCTATTTCTGTTCCAGGGATGATACCTTTAATAGCAGGGATATCAACCGGAGCAGGCATAAAGTCAACAACTGCGTCAAGAAGTTTCTGAACACCTTTGTTTCTGTAAGAAGTACCACATAGTACAGGAACAATTTTGTTATCAATTGTAGCCTGTCTTAATACTTTCTTAATTTCGTCAGTTGTGATTTCTTCGCCTTCTAAATATTTCATCATAAGGTCTTCATCAAGTTCAGCAACTGATTCTAAAAGATTATTTCTGTATTCATCTGCTTTATCTTTCATATCCGCAGGAATTTCTTCCACACGCATATCATTACCCATTTCGTCATAGTATACATCGGCATTCATTTCAACTAAGTCGATAATACCTTTGAATGTATCTTCTGAACCGATAGGTAACTGAATAGGAACAGCATTACAAGATAATCTGTCTTTCATCATGGATACAACGTTATAAAAATCTGCACCCATAATGTCCATTTTATTAACGTAAGCCATACGAGGAACCCCGTATTTATCAGCCTGACGCCATACGGTTTCTGACTGTGGTTCAACTCCGCCCTTTGCGCAGAATACAGTAACAGAACCGTCAAGAACTCTAAGGGAACGTTCAACTTCAACTGTGAAGTCAACGTGTCCAGGAGTATCTATGATATTGATTCTATGACCCTTCCATTGAGCTGTGGTAGCAGCAGAAGTAATTGTAATACCTCTTTCCTGTTCCTGTTCCATCCAGTCCATAGTTGCTCCACCCTCGTGAGTTTCACCAACTTTATGAACTCTACCTGTGTAATATAAAATTCTTTCGGTAGTTGTGGTTTTACCAGCGTCAATGTGTGCCATAATACCAATATTTCTTGTTTTTTCTAAACTAAATTCTCTTGGCACAAACATTTCCTCCTATTTACAAAGTAAATATATAAGGCCCATCCGGTATAAAACCGGATAGATGACCTAATCTTCATACTAATACTCTTTGGTAAAAAGTTAAAATTACCATCTGTAATGTGCAAAAGCTTTGTTAGCTTCAGCCATTTTGTGAGTATCTTCACGTTTCTTAACTGCACCACCTGTACCGTTAGCAGCATCAAGGATTTCTGCAGCAAGTCTTTCACGCATTGTTCTTTCATTTCTGTTTCTTGAATAAGTTGTTAACCAACGTAATCCAAGAGTCTGTTTTCTTTCAGGTCTAACTTCCATTGGTACTTGATAAGTAGCACCGCCGACTCTTCTTGCTTTTACTTCAAGAAGTGGCATAATGTTGTTCATAGCCTCGTTGAAAACTTCAATAGCTTCTTTACCTGATTTTTCTTTTACAATGTCGAATGCATCATAAACGATCTTCTGAGCAACACCCTTCTTACCGTCTAACATTATGTTGTTAATTAGTTTTGTAACAACTACATCATTGTAAAGTGGATCAGGCAGAACTTCTCTTTTTGGAATATTACCTTTTCTTGGCACTTTACTTCCCCCTTTCGCAATAAATGGTTATCGCAGGTACTCAATGACAAATTCACTGTTAGCACTTTTTAATGCGCTTATCAAATACGTATATATATAATAAGAACTTTAACGAAATACTTCTAAAATGCCAAAGTATTCCGAAAAATCTTGTTATTTATCGCATAATAAACTAAAAAGCACTAAGACACCTATAACCTTTTAATAATTTTAATTAGTTTAGTTTTTAGCTGACATTATTTAGCAGCTTTAGGTCTTTTCGCACCGTATTTAGACCTGGACTGGTTTCTGTTAGCAACACCTGCGGTATCAAGTGTACCTCTGATGATATGGTAACGAACACCAGGAAGGTCCTTAACTCTACCACCTCTTATAAGAACAACACTGTGTTCCTGTAAGTTATGACCGATACCAGGAATGTATGAAGAAACTTCGATTCCGTTTGTAAGTCTTACTCTGGCAATTTTTCTTAAAGCTGAGTTAGGCTTTTTAGGTGTTGTAGTTTTAACTGATGTACAAACACCTCTCTTTTGTGGAGAACTCTGGTCAGTAGGTAGTTTCTTAAGGGTGTTTAAACCTTTCTGAAGAGCAGGAGCAGTAGACTTTTTATTAAGTGACTTTCTTCCTTTTCTTACCAACTGGTTAAATGTAGGCATCTTTTTATTTCACCTCCTATGTTTAGTATATATATCTAAAGTTTACAAAAGTAAAAACTTTAAATCATTTGATAATTACAGCACAGGCAGCGCCGATATTTATTCCACACGCCTTGCCGAGTTCTATGGATGTTTCGATAAATTCTATATCAATACCCTTTTTCTCATAAAGGTCTTTAACAACCCCTGTAAGCGCAGGGTCAGCATCCTTTGCAATAAACAGTTTTAAGACGATATCCTTATCTATCGCCTTTAATGATTGCTTTATACCAACAAGTTTTTTTGAATTTTTTAACTCATCAAGCATTTTAAAACCTCTTAGGCGGGAATTCTGCCATCGCAGAATCCCACCAATTTAATATTTTAACCTATTATTTTTAAAAAGTCAACAAGTTTTTTATTCAGCAATTTCTTCAGTTTCTTCCACTTCATCTGAATTTATATGATAACCGAAATCTCTGTAAATATTCATACCTGTACCGGCAGGAATAAGTTTACCGATAATAACGTTTTCTTTTAAGCCGATAAGCGGATCGCATTTACCTTTGATGGCTGCTTCTGTAAGAACTCTTGTTGTTTCCTGGAATGATGCTGCAGAAAGGAATGAATCTGTTGCCAAAGATGCTTTTGTAATACCTAAAAGCATTACACTGCCCTTTGCAGGAATTTTTCCTTCTTTTATAAGTTCTTCATTTACACTTGCAAATTCCAATGTGTCAACAAGGCTTCCTGTTAAGAATGAAGAATCACCGTTATCTTCAACTTTAACTTTTCTCATCATTTGTCTTACGATAACTTCAACGTGTTTATCGTTGATATCAACGCCCTGATTTCTGTAAACCATCTGAACTTCTTTTAATAGATATTTCCATACTGCTTCAGGACCCTGAACTCTTAATATATCGTGAGGATAGATTGAACCTCCGGTAATAGGGTCGCCTTTTTTAATAAAGTCGCCGTCTTTTACCTTTGTTTCATATCCGTAGGCTATCTGATATGTTTCTGCCTGACCGTCTTCTGCAGTAACTGTGATTTCTCTCTTCTTCTTAGATTCAGAATAAGAAACTTTACCGTCAAGGTCAGAAATAATCGCAAATTTCTTAGGTCTTCTTGCTTCGAATAATTCTTCAATTCTTGGAAGACCCTGAGTGATATCGTCTCCCGCAACACCACCAGAGTGGAAGGTTCTCATTGTAAGCTGAGTACCAGGTTCCCCGATGGACTGAGCAGCGATAATACCAACAGATTCGCCTATATTAACTTTTTCGTTAGTTGCAAGGTTTTTACCGTAACACTTAGCACATACACCGTGTCTTAAGTGGCAACCAAGCACTGAACGTATTTTAACTTCTTTAATACCTGCATCGCAGATTTTCTTAGCGATGGCTTCATTAATCATAGTATCTTTATCAACTAAGATTTCGCCTGTTTCAGGATGAACAAGGTCTTCTAAAACATATCTTCCTCTTAATCTTTCTTCTAAAGATTCCAATACTCTGTTTCCGTCCATAATATCATTTATAATGATACCTTCGTCGGTTCCACAGTCGTCAGCACGGATAATTATATCCTGAGATACGTCAACAAGTCTTCTTGTTAAGTAACCTGAATCGGCAGTTCTTAACGCTGTATCGGCAAGACCTTTTCTCGCACCACGGGTGGAGATAAAGTATTCTAATATGTTAAGACCTTCACGGAAGTTCGCTCTGATTGGAATTTCAATAGCCTTACCTGTTGTGTTAGCCATAAGACCACGCATACCTGCAAGCTGTCTAATCTGGTTAACACTACCCCTCGCTCCTGAGTTCGCCATCATAAAGATAGGGTTGAACTTGTCAAGACCGTTCATAAGGGCTTTTGTAACCTTATCGGTAGTTTTTGTCCACTCTTCGATAACAAGATTATATCTTTCTTCGTCAGAGATAAGCCCACGTCTAAACTGTTTTGTAATTTCCAAAACGTTCTTTTCTGCTTCGTCGATAAAGCCTTTCTTTTCGCCCGGTACAACCATATCGGATACACTTACTGTTACAGCACCTCTTGTAGAGTATTTAAAACCAAGGGCTTTAATCTCGTCAAGAACGCTTACTGTATCAGTTGTGCCATGCTCTCTTATACAAGCATCGATAATTTTACCAAGCATTTTTTTATCTGCAGGAACTGTAATTTCAAGGTCGAAATAAGTTTCAGGAAGTTTACCGTCAACTATTTCTCTGTCTTTAAACTTAAGGTCCTGAGGAATATTTTCATTAAATATAATCTGTCCAACGGTTGCATCAATTATTTTTGACTGCATTACACCGTCAACTTCTTTATATGCTCTTACTTTAATAGGAGCGTGAAGACCAACTGCCTTATTGTCATACGCAAGAATTGCTTCTTTAAAATCAGCAAATACCTTACCTGTACCAGGTTCGTTTTCATCTACAACTGTAAGATAATAACTACCTAAAATCATATCCTGTGTAGGAACTGTAACAGGTTTACCGTCCTGAGGTTTTAATAAGTTATTAGCAGACAGCATTAAGAATCTTGCTTCAGCCTGTGCTTCTGCAGATAAAGGAACGTGAACTGCCATCTGGTCTCCGTCGAAGTCGGCGTTATACGCTGTACAAACAAGCGGATGAAGTTTTAATGCTCTTCCTTCAACTAAAACAGGTTCAAATGCCTGAATACCAAGTCTGTGAAGTGTAGGAGCACGGTTTAGTAAAACTGGATGTTCTTTGATAACTTCTTCTAAGATATCCCATACTTCGTCTTTAACTCTTTCAACCATTCTTTTTGCGCTCTTTATGTTATGAGCCTTGCCTTTTTCAACAAGACATTTCATAACGAAAGGCTTGAATAGTTCAAGTGCCATTTCTTTTGGAAGACCACACTGATAAAGTTTAAGTGTAGGCCCTACAACGATAACTGAACGTCCTGAGTAGTCAACACGTTTACCAAGTAGGTTCTGTCTGAAACGTCCCTGTTTACCTTTTAGTAAATCAGAAAGAGATTTTAAAGGACGGTTACCAGGTCCAACAACAGGTTTTCCGCGTCTGCCGTTATCAATAAGGGCGTCAACTGCTTCCTGAAGCATTCTCTTTTCGTTTCTTACAATAATGTCAGGAGCGTGTAATTCAAGTAACTTTTTAAGACGGTTATTTCTGTTTATAACTCTTCTGTATAAGTCATTTAAATCACTTGCTGCAAATCTGCCTCCGTCCAACTGAACCATTGGTCTTAAATCAGGCGGAATAACAGGAACAACATCAAGTATCATCCATTCAGGTTTATTTCCTGAAACTCTGAAGGCTTCAACTGCTTCAAGAGTTTTTATAAGTTTGATTTTTTTCTGACCTGATGCAGTCTGGATTTCTTCTTTTAAATCCTCGCTCATTTTATCAAGGTCAACTTTTTTAAGAAGTTCTTTAATGGCTGCAGCACCCATTCCAGCGCTGAATTTATCGCCATACTTTTCTCTTGCTTCTCTGTATTCTTTTTCTGAAAGAATTTGTTTATCCATAAGGTTTGTTTTACCTGCATCGGTAACGATATATGATGCAAAGTATAAAACTTTTTCCAAAATTCTTGGTGTGATATCTAAAAGTAATCCCATTCTGCTTGGTATTCCTTTGAAATACCAGATGTGAGATACAGGTGTTGCAAGTTCAATATGCCCCATTCTTTCTCTTCTAACTTTAGAGCGTGTAACCTCAACTCCACATCTGTCGCAGATTACTCCTTTATATCTGATTCTTTTATATTTTCCGCAGTGACATTCCCAGTCTCTTTGTGGACCAAATACTTTCTCGCAGAACAAACCGTCTTTTTCAGGTTTCTGAGTTCTGTAATTTATGGTTTCAGGTTTTTTAACTTCACCGTAAGACCACTCTCTGATCTTTTCAGGGGATGCCAAGCCGATTTTTATTTTTTCAAAACTGTTAAATTCAACCATTTAAACTGCTCCCTCCAATTCTAATTTGAGATTTTGCATAAAACTAATTGCTTTCTTCTTCCAAGATAGCATCAATATCATCGTCATCATCAACTAAGATATCGTCATTTAATTCTTCGTCGATATCATCTATTATATCTTCATCAGCAAAATCTAAATCTTTTTCATCATCCATATCTTCGTCTTCTGCCATTCCTTCTCCTGATGCGTAATCGATAAGATCTTCTTCAGATTCTATCTTACGAGGTGCAGGAACAACATCGTCTTCTGTGTCTTTTAAGTTGATTTCTTCATCGTTTGCGGCATATACTTTCATATCAAGGCCTAAACTCTGAAGTTCCTTAATAAGAACTTTGAATGATTCTGGAACGCCAGGGCGAGGAACATTTTCCCCTTTAACGATGGCTTCGTATGTCTTAACACGACCAACTATATCGTCAGATTTAACTGTAAGTATTTCCTGAAGTGTGTATGCAGCACCGTATGCTTCAAGTGCCCAAACTTCCATTTCCCCGAATCTCTGACCACCGAACTGTGCTTTACCTCCAAGAGGCTGCTGAGTAACAAGTGAGTATGGACCGGTAGAACGCGCATGTATTTTATCATCAACCAAGTGATGAAGTTTTAACATATACATAATACCAACAGTAACACGGTTATCAAAAGGTTCGCCTGTTCTTCCGTCATAAAGAACAGTTTTACCGTCTTCATCATAACCTGCTTTTACCAATGTTTTAGCAATATCGTCTTCGTTTGCACCGTCAAATACAGGTGTTGCAATATTCCAGCCTAATGCTCTTGCAGCATAGCCTAAGTGAACTTCAAGCACCTGACCGATATTCATACGGCTTGGTACGCCCAATGGGTTAAGAACGATATCAAGTGTTGTACCGTCTGGTAAGTAAGGCATATCTTCTTCAGGAAGAATTCTTGAGATAACCCCTTTATTACCATGACGACCAGCCATTTTATCCCCAACAGAGATTTTTCTCTTCTGAGCGATGCTGACTCTTACTATCATATTAACGCCTGGAGCCATTTCGTTGTCGTTTTCTCTTGTGAATACTTTAACGTCAACAATTATACCTGCTTCACCGTGAGGTACTCTTAAAGATGTATCTCTTACTTCTCTTGCTTTTTCGCCGAAGATTGCACGAAGAAGTCTTTCTTCGCTTGTAACTTCTGTTTCGCCCTTAGGAGAAACTTTACCAACTAAGATATCGCCAGGTCTAACTTCAGCACCAATACGGATAATACCTCTTTCGTCAAGGTCTTTTAATGCATCTTCCCCAACGTTAGGAATATCTCTTGTGATTTCTTCTGGGCCAAGTTTTGTATCTCTTGCTTCGGTTTCGTATTTTTCTAAGTGGATAGATGTGAACACATCTTCTTTAACTATTCTTTCGTTTATAAGAATAGCATCTTCGTAGTTATAACCTTCCCAGGTCATAAAGCCTATCAACACGTTTTTACCAAGGGCAACTTCACCGTTTGAAGTAGATGGCCCGTCGGCAACAACCTGACCTTTTTTAACCTTTTCGCCGCATTTAACGATAGGTCTTTGGTTGATACATGTAGACTGGTTGGAACGTTTGAATTTAATCAAATCATAATCGTAAACTTTTTTATCTTTGCCTGTGATTGTGATATGGTCGCCGCTAACCTTTGTAACAGTACCATCACATTCAGCAAGTACAACAACGCCTGAATCAACTGCAGCAGAATATTCCATACCTGTTGCAATGATTGGGGCTTGTGCTTTAAGAAGAGGCACACTCTGACGCTGCATGTTTGAACCCATCAGAGCACGGTTAGCATCGTCATTTTCAAGGAACGGAATCATAGCAGTAGCAACGGACACAACCTGTTTAGGAGAAACGTCCATATAGTCAACTTTTCCTGCTTCGATTTCCATAAACTC
The DNA here is from genome assembly GCA_017554615.1 of Clostridia bacterium. Lineage (NCBI taxonomy): Bacteria > Bacillati > Bacillota > Clostridia > Clostridia bacterium. The sequence goes on along the minus strand of JAFZHY010000027.1, from coordinate 2,361 downwards.
GTCTCTTCTTCTAACGGTAACTCTGGAATTAACAAATTTACCGTCTTTATCAAGAGGCTCATTCGCCTGAGCGATAATGTAGTTATCTTCTACATCTGCTGTCATATATTCAACTTCAGTTGTAACTACCCCTGTTTTCTTATCAACTTTACGGTAAGGCGCTTCAATAAAGCCATATTCGTTAACTATACCATATGTTGATAAAGAACCGATAAGACCGATGTTAGGACCTTCAGGAGATTCGATAGGACACATACGTCCATAATGAGTGTGATGAACGTCACGCACTTCAAATCCGGCTCTGTCTCTTGACAAACCACCAGGACCTAATGCAGAAAGTCTTCTCTTATGAGTAAGTTCTGCAAGCGGGTTGGTCTGATCCATAAACTGAGAAAGCTGAGAATTACCGAAGAATTCTTTAACTGCTGCAACTATCGGTCTTATATTAACAAGACTCTGAGGAGTAACAGTATCCATATCCTGCTGGGTAATCATTCTTTCTTTTATTGCTCTTGCCATTCTTGTAAAGCCAACTCTTACCTGATTTTGTAAAAGTTCGCCAACTGAACGAAGTCTTCTGTTTCCAAGATGGTCGATATCGTCCTGATTTCCGATACCGTATACTATTGTAAGATGATAGTTGATTGTTGCAAGTATATCTTCAACAGTAACATTTTTAAGAATTAAAGATTTTTTATTTTTATAGATTAAGTCAAGAGTTTCTTCTTCTGAAAGTTTGTCCGCCTCTGCCTTATCCATAATTTCTTTTAATACAGAATATTTAACCTTTTCATTGATAATTTTTGTATCTGCGTTTTCAAAGAAATATCTTATATCACAAGAATCGTTAGACATAATTTTAACTTCTTTTTGTTCCTGAGTTAAAACTGTGATAACGTTTACAGGAGATTTATCAATAACTTCTATTATCTCTTTGTCTAAAACTTCTCCTGCACATGCTAATATTTCGCCTGTTGCAGGGCAGATAACATCACTTGCAAGTACTAAGCCTGATGCTCTGTTTTCAAAAGATAATTTTTTATTGAATTTATATCTTCCTACTCTTGCAAGGTCATATCTTCTTGGGTCGAAGAATAAATTATTTATTAAAGACTGAGCACTCTGAACTGCAGGAGGCTCTCCAGGTCTTAATTTTTTGTAGATTTCAAGGATACCTTCTTCGTAATTTGTTGTGGTATCTTTATCAAGTGTTGAAAGAATCAGAGCGTCTTCCCCAAACATTGCTCTTATTTCTTCATTTGTTTCAGTATTTAATACTTTACGCAAAACACCGTCTTCATCTATCTGATGGGACAATGCTCTTAAAAGAACTGTTGCAGGAACTTTTCTTGTTCTGTCAATTCTTACACTGAAAACATCGTTAGTGTCAGTTTCAAATTCTATCCATGCACCACGGTTAGGAATCATAGTGGAAGAAAACAACTGTTTTCCGGACTTATCTCTGACCATAGCAAAATAAACACCCGGAGATCTTACCAGCTGGCTGACAATAACTCTTTCCGCGCCGTTTATAATAAATGTACCGGATTCTGTCATAAGAGGGAAATCACCCATAAATATTTCCTGCTCTTTAACTTCTCCTGTTTCTCTGTTAACTAATCGTACCTTTGCTCTTGTGGGAACCGCATAGGTTGTTTCTCTGATTTTTGTTTCTGCCAGAGAATATTTTGGTTTATCATCAAATCTGAAATCGTAGAATTCAAGATAATGAGTGCTACCACTTGCACCTTTATCCTTAACAGGATCGTATGCACCGATATCAGGGCTAATAGAACCTATTTCTTCCATAACCTCTTCGATACCTGCAGTAGTAAACCAATCATAAGATTTTTTCTGAACTTCGATCAAATTTGGTGGTGCCAATACTTCATCGATTTTCGAAAAATTGATTCTTTCAATCTTTCCGTACTTAACCGGATGCGCCACATTTATCACCTCATCATTTTTTTGGGGAATTTACTTAAAAAATTTATAAAAAATATTTTTTTCTGAAAGATTGTTTTTAAAAAGACTGTCTTCCCTTTTAACAAACCCTTTTAAATGCCTAATCCTGAGCCTTTTTTCCAAAAAAAGGCGAAAATATCCCATTAAATCGTCTTACCATCTTATCATAAATATTTAAAGGTGTCAAGTAAAAAAATAAATTTTTTTACAATAAAATTAAAAGGACTCATATGATATCGTCATATGAGTCCGAGGATAATAGACCGTCCCTTGCCTTTTTATTGTGTGATTTTAAACAGTTTATAAAAAAGATGATGGTTAAACTAAAAAAGGGTAATAATCACCAAAAAGTGATTATTACCCGTAAGCCCGAAGCTTTATGTGATACCCGGATAG
>JAFZHY010000026.1 GCA_017554615.1 Clostridia bacterium | reverse complement strand
TCGAAGAGTTTTAAAACAAGAAATTTTGTTTCAGATAAAGAAATATCAAGGATAATACTTTTGTATATCTGAAGAGATTTCTGCAATATGAAACATAATTTATATTTTAAAACCATATGGTGTTCGAGTACTACTGCACTATCCATTCCAGACATTTTTACCTATCTACTTAAAAAGGGCGGTGTTTAATTTTTTAAACACCACCCACTTTAATTATAAATATCTTAATAATTAACATTATCAGCCTTTTTGCGTTCCAGACTATATAAGTCTTTGGCGTAGTGCCTCAAACGCTACAACCCCTGTTGCAACTGATGCATTAAGTGAGTTAACCGTACCCATAACAGGAATTTTAACGGTAAAATCGCAAGATTTTCTTACAAGGTCTGACATACCAAACCCCTCGGAGCCGACTACTATTGCAATACTTCCCTTAAGGTCATGCTCATAATACATTTTATCTCCGTCTGCTTCCATTCCGTAAACCCACACATTATTCTTTTTAAGTTCGTTTATTGCATTTGTTATGTTATTAACCCTTGCAATAAGAGTGGTTGAAACTGCTCCTGCAGATGCTTTTGCCACAGTTGCGTTAACCGTTGCACTTCTTCTTTTCGGAATTATAACTCCATGCGCTCCACACACATTCGCAGTTCTTATAATTGCGCCTAAATTATGAGGGTCTTCTATTTCATCAAGTATAAATATAAAAGGAGGCTCTCCTTTTTTTTGAGCATAATCTAATATATCAGAGATTTCAACATATTCTGTCTGCGGAACAAGTGCCATTATACCCTGATGTTTGGTAGTTTCGCACATTTCGTCAAGTTTTTCTCTTGTGCAGTATGAGATAATTATTTTTCTGTCCTTTGCCTTATTTAAAATTCCCCTTAAAGAACCGTCTATAAGTTCTTTATTAACATATATTTTATCAATATCCCCACCAGATTTAATAAGTTCAGATACGGGGTTTCTTCCGTATATTTTATCCATTTTAGTACTCCTTAAGATTTCTTATGTATTTAAATGTTTCTTCTTCGCCCTTATCCTTTAACATTATAAGCACCTTTTCAAGAAGGTCTGATGTTTCAGGGTGCATCTGCCTTTGCCCTACACCTTTATAAAAATATTCTAAGGGCATAGAATCGTTATAATTTTTACCGTTATATATTTTACTTGCTGCTATACGGTCGCAAATCATTTCCTTTACATATTTAACAGGCATTTTAACAGGCGTTAAAAGTTTAGTGCCGGGAAGATAATCTGTCCAGTATTCAAAATGGTGTTTATTTCTTCCTTTATGATGCATCCACGCTTTTGAATAACCGTATGTTTTACGCTCTTTGTCATTAGGGCTTCTTGTTCCCATATAATATTTAACCCCTGTAAAAAATTCTGACGGACTGTATTTTGACAAATCGTGAAGAATACCCCTGAAAGGTATTCCTGCTTTTATGGTATGAATAAAAACAAGATGCCTGTGTTTTGTAACAGTAATAAAATGTTTAATTAAATTCATAATGAAAGAATTTTCTCCTCTTTTAATCTCATATCTTTTTTCATTTGCAAATCTTCATGGTCATAGCCTAAAAGATGATACATGGAGTGAACGGTAAGGTAAGAAAGTTCTCTTTCCTTTGAATGACCGTATTCTTCTGCCTGTTCTATAATTTTATCATAGCAGATTACCATATCCCCTAAGAATACAGCATTGTATTGAGGGTCTAAGTCTTTTTTGTCTATCTTATCTAAAAGTTTATAATCTTTACTAAAATTAAGACTTGGAAAGGATAAAACATCAGTTGGCTTATCAATATTTCTTTGCTCAAGGTTAATTTTTCTTATTTCTTCTTTACTTACCACTATAACAGAAAGATAAATATCAAAAGGCAGTTTTTCTTCATCACAAACCTTATTTACAATATCGTAAATTATATCTTCCTGCTCTTTTTTAAAACTGACACCTTCGCCTATACTTAAGTCTATATAATTCATTTTTTACTGTCCGCCCTTTCATATGCTTTTATAATCTTCTGAATTAACGGATGCCTTACTACATCACGGTCAGTAAGGTTAAAAACTTCTATATCTTCAATATTTTTAATTATTCTTATAGCGTCTTTAAGCCCTGATACTTTACCGTGCGGCAGGTCTATCTGGGTTATATCCCCTGTTATAACTGCTTTTGAGTTAAAACCAATTCTTGTTAAAAACATTTTCATCTGTTCTTTAGTGGTGTTCTGCGCTTCGTCAAGAATTATAAAACTGTTGTCAAGAGTTCTTCCTCTCATATATGCCAAAGGGGCAACCTCTATCATACCCTTTTCCTGATATAAAGTAAAATTTTCTCCGCCTAACATTTCAAAAAGAGCATCATATAACGGTCTTAAATAAGGGTCAACCTTTTCTTGTAAATCGCCCGGTAAAAAGCCTAAACTTTCCCCCGCTTCAACAGCAGGACGGGTAAGAATAATTCTGTTTATTTCTTTTTTCTTAAAGGCAACAACTGCCATTGCAACTGCAAGATAGGTTTTACCTGTTCCTGCAGGGCCTACGCCTACTGTAATAATATTGTTCTTTATTGCTTCAACATAGTTTTTCTGCCCTATGGTTTTAGGCTTAATAGGAGTTCCCGATGCAGTATGGCATATACAGTCGTCAGACAAGTTGCGGATATAATCTTCGGTGTTACTCTCTATCGCATCTATCATACTTCTTATTTTCTGCTCGTCTATAACTTCTTTTTTTGACGCAAGAATAAGAAGTTCCATTATAAGTTTCTTTGCTTTTTCGGCATTATCCCCTTCTATTTTTATCAAAGTGTCCCTGTTGGTGATTTTAACATTATATTCCTTTTCTATTAAACGGATATTAAAATCAAAATTTCCAAAGAGATTGCTTATCCCCTCTAATGAATAAGCCTCAACCAAAATCTCAGCCATCTGTGTTTTCCTTTCTTATTATCATTTGTTCAGCAATATTTTCATATATATTGGCAAATATTTTTACATTTATCGTTTCTTTATCTATCGGCTCTAAAGTGAATGAAACATCCTGAATTTCTTCTTTATTAAAATTTTTATAAAGTTCGTTCATTAACGCTTCTTTTCCTCTTTTTACTGCTTCTTCTTCCTTTATCGGTTTTTTTGACAGAGTATATTCACTAAAAATTCTTGTATTGAACTCGGAAAAACCGAAAACCCGTCTTTTTACATCTTCGTCATAATTATAGTACGGTATTATTCTTCCGAATGATAAATCAATTTCTTTTGAAAATAATCTTACGGAATGTGTTTTTGTTCTTTTTCCTGTATAATTTTTATTATATTCATATAATTTAACATTAAGCGAATCTTCCCACCAGGTGTTAGCAGTTATATCTGCCATAGAATGAACAAACCTTAACCCGTCATACTTGGTATTAAGTACGCCGGATACTAAAATCTGCCCTTTTACTACCACATCATTTAATTTTACTAAAGGTTCGCCGTTTGTAATATTCATCGACTTTATTACCCCGTCTTTACGCGCTGTAATATGGCAGGGAATATCTTTTTCAACCATTTTGGGCGGAATATCTCTTTCCTTTATTTCTATTGTGAGTTTAGAACCTTCTTCATAAACTCCCACCCAGGATATTTTATCAAAGTCGTTTATCAGTTTAACTGATATTTTATCACTATCTATATTACTTCTAAACTGAAATTTTTGCAAGTCAATTTCTTTAAGTTTTTCTAAAATTTCCTCATCGCTATAAGACAGACTGCCGATTATTTTTATATCCAGTATAAGCGAACTTAAAAATAAAATAAATACCGTCGATAAAATAAACCCTGACAATATGATTTTTTTATTAAGAACTTTCTTTTTAAACTGAAAAAAACCGCATTTTTTAATAACCTTTACCTTTGCTTTTACCTCATATATTATTTTTCTCATTTTTTTAAATCCGTATACCGAAGTGCTTAGTATAATTTCATTTGGAGAGACCCTTTTTAAATCCCATAAATATATGTTATTTATTATTAACATATTTAAAAATCTCTCCGGCTGATTTAAGGTTATCCTTAATGTTACATACCCTTTAAAATAATTATAAATTCTTTCTATCATCATACTCACCTTGTAAATTATATTTTTATAAACACCTCTAAATGATAAAAAGGGGTTGATTTTTTTAAAATATTGTAGTAGAATGGCAGTATGAAATATTTTTGTAATTATTTAGTAACTATATGGTAATAATATAAAAAGAAAGGTGGCGGTTGTTTGTTAAGTAAACTGAAGGAAACTTTAATTAAGGCCTTTAGAGAAACTAAAAACTTTCTTAAAAGTAACTTATTAAAGGTTAATAAAGTTAACTTAAAGATTAAATGCAGCAACATTTTAAAATCAATTAAAAAAATAAATATAAAAGACAAATCAAAGGTTTTTATAAAAAACACAGTACTTACATTTAAAAAAATAAGAAATTTTGATATAAAAGCATTTATTAAAAACATAAAAGATACTTTCACAAAAATTATCGGCAGTAAAAAAGCAGGGGAGTTTTTATCCTCTATAGACTTTGCAAAAATCAACGGTATATCACTTTGTATGTGTGCCCTGATTTTACTTGCATCAGTAATTTCTTCCGATTTAGATTTTGGATACAGTATTATATGCGAGGGCAAGGTTGTTGCCATTACCCGTACAAAAGTTGAAGCACTCAGTGCTTATGAATCTTCAAATGAGTCCCTTGACTTAATGGGAATTTCAGATAAAAAAGATGTTAAAGTGGGCTTTGTTATTTCCAATAAGGAAAATTTCCAGAACTATGAATGTGCTAAAAATGCTATTTCATCAGTATATGACGGAAGAGTTGATGCGTACGGAATATATGCAGACGGTGTGCTTGTTACAGCGCTTAAAACTTTTGATGAAGCAAATAAAATATTAGACGATTATAAAAACGAATATACAACCGAAGATACTCTTGATGTAGCCTTTAACAGAAATGTTGAAGTTATTTCTACAAGAGTGCCAAACAGCAGTGTCAGGACAATAGAGGAAGCGTTAAAAGAAATAAAAACACCTGTGGGCGGTCTTAAAACCCATATCGTTTCAGAGGGCGAAACAATCTCTGAAATTGCCGAAATGCGTGGCACAACTGTTAAAAAAATATTTGAGTTAAACCCTGATGTTACTGAAAACAATCTTCAGATAGGTAAAAAACTTAATGTTTCAGATACTACACCTTTAATTGCAGTAAGAACTTTAGAAACACAAAAGGCAGTTGAAAAAATAGCATACGAAACAAATTCTACAAAAGATGCCTCGCAGTACACAGGTATTACAATAGTGGTATCTGACGGTATATACGGTGAAAAAGAAGTTGACTATGATATATACAAGGAAAACGGTATAGTTACCGAGAAAATAGCAACAAGCGAACTTGTTTTAAAAGAGCCTGTTGCAAAAGAGGTTAAAGTCGGGACTAAAAAGCGCCCTGCTTATATGGCAACGGGTACTTTTCTTCATCCTTTCAGGTCAGGTGTTATCACTTCGCGTTACGGAAACAGAAGCAGAGGTTTCCATGAGGGGCTTGATTTAGGCGGTACAACAGGTACTCCGATTTACGCTGCTGACGGTGGCACAGTTTCATTTGCCGGATGGAGTGATGGATACGGAAAGTTAGTAAAAATCAACCACGGAAACGGATATGTTACTTATTATGCGCATCTTGATTCCATAAGCGTATATAACGGTCAGAAAGTTGCAAAAGGGGAAATGATAGGCAGACTCGGAAATACAGGAAGATCTACTGGTCCGCATCTTCATTTTGAAATAAGGTTAAACGGAAGAGCATTAAATCCGCTTAATTATATTTAAAAAAACAGGGTTGTATCAATTATTTTGTTACAACCCGTAATTTTTACATAAGCAGGTAATAAATATGAATGTTTACGATTTTGACAATACTATTTATAAAGGGGACAGTACAAGAGATTTTTATTTCTTTACATTAAAGAAAAACCCTAAAATTATTAAATATCTTCCTATGCAGGGGTATAATTTTATAAAGTTTATTTTTCATGCTATAAATAAAACCCAGTTTAAAGAAAAGTTTTATACATTTTTTAAAGATATAGATAATATTGATGCACATTTAGAAGAATTCTGGAAAATTCACAGGGCTAATTTCAAGAGTTGGTATTATGATATTCAGGCAGAGGATGATATGGTTATTTCTGCTTCTCCTGAGTTTCTTGTAAAGCCTATGTGTGATTTGGCAGGTATTAAATACCTTGAGGCATCAAGGGTGGATAAATTTACAGGCAAATATGACGGACTTAACTGCTGGGGAAGTGAAAAGGTAAGAAGATTTAGGGCTGTATGCAATAAGGAAATAGAAAATTTTTATTCTGACTCTTATTCTGACTCCCCTCTTGCAAGAATTTCAAAAAATGCTTATATGGTTAAGGGCGACAGAGTGTATAAATGGAATGAACTAAGACGAAATGCCAAATAATTAAGATGTTAAAAAAGTATGACATAAAAAAAGGACTGTTTAAAAATTAAACGGTCCTTTTTTAAAATAAATTACTGAGTTAATTTTGCTACTACCTGATTTATAAGTTTTCCGTCTGCCTTACCCTTTAACTCGCCCATAACTGCTTTCATAATTATACCTTTATTTTTAGTTTCAATTTCTGCTCTAAATTTTTCGGTAATAATTTTTATTATTTCGTCTTCTGAAAGTTGTTTTGGAGCATAGGTTGAAATTATATCATATCTTTTCTGATATTCTTCTTTTAACTCTGCTCTTTCATCAGGGCAGGTATCAATCTGTTCCTTTGCTGTTTTTAATTCTTTTAAAATAACTCTGTCAACAAGTTCTTCTTTGATATCTTCTCTAACGCCCTCATCTATTGCAACTTTTTTAATTGCTGCAATAAGGCTGGATACAACATCCTTTAAGAACTTATCTTTTTCTTTCATAGCCTTTATCATATCGGCTCTTAGTGTTTCAAGTGTCATAACTGATTCTCCTTATTTATTATTTCTCCCATAAGCATATTATCTTCATAATGGGTTATTTTTACTTTTATTAATTTATCTTTAATATCTTCCTTTGAATTTATATAAACAGGAAGATAGTTAGATGTATGCCCCATATACATTCCGTTGGCACTGATGGTTTCGGTAAGAATTTCTACTTCTTTTCCTATATATGATTTTTCAAATTCTGCCGATTTTTCTTTAGAAATTTTTAAAACTTTCTTGCTTCTTTCATCCTTTATAAAAGATGGCACCTGATTTTCCATACCTGCAGCCTTTGTGCCCTCTCTTTTGGAATATTTAAATGTATGAATCTGATAAAAAGGTATTTCTTTTATAAAATTTAGAGTTTTGTTAAATTCTTCTTCGTCTTCCCCGGGGAACCCTACGATTAAATCGGTAGTAATCGCACTGTCGCTAAATTCTTTTATAAGTTTTTCGCATATCGATTTATAAAGATCAGTGTCATACCTTCTGTTCATTCTTTTTAAAGTTTCATCGCAACCGCTTTGTAAGGAAATATGAAAGTGATGACAAACCTTTGGAAGATTTTTTAAAGCATCTATAAATTCGTCTGTAAATGCGTTAGGCTCAATGGAACTTAGTCTTATTCTTTTAATCTTGTCAATTTCGTGAATTTTTGTAAGAAGTGTAATTAAATTGGTGTTTTCTAAATCTTTTCCGTAGGAGCAGATATGAATTCCCGCAAGTACAACTTCTAAAAACCCGTTTTGCGAAAGTCTTACACATTCGTTATAAATGCTTTCTAAATTTCTGCTTCTTATCCTGCCCCTTGCATAAGGTATAATACAATAAGCGCAAAAATTATTGCATCCGTCCTGTGCCTTGATTATCGCCCTTGTTTTAGACTCAAAAAGAGTAATCTCCATATCTTCATAGTCTTCCTTTTCAACAGGGCAAACTATATTAGAACGCACTTTGTTAACTATAAGTTCATAGGCTTTTAATTTATTTTTTGTGCCGATAACTATATCTACACCCTCAATTTCTTCTACCTCTAAAGGCGACATCTGGGCGTAACAACCGCATACTGCAATAACTGCATCTGGATTTTTACTGTTGGCTCTTCTTATCATCTGCCTTGATTTTCTGTCGCTAAGATGAGTAACAGTACAAGTGTTAATTAAATACGCATCGCAAAAGTCGGAAAATTCCCCGATTTCCCATCCGTTATTTAAAAATAATTCTTTTATAGCCTCAGTTTCATACTGATTAACTTTGCAACCTAATGTGCAAAAACCTATTTTCATCTTCTACTGCCTTTCTAAATGTTAAATTTATATTAAAAAAGACTTAATCTCTTGACTATTTTCTAAAGATATTGTAACATCAAAGTAAAGAATAAATCAACCCAAAAATTAAGGAGGATTATAAAATGAAAGAATTTAAAGTTTTACTAAACTCAATTGTTGATGTTAAAAAATTTGTTAATACTGTAAGTAAATATGATTTTGATATTGACCTTGTATCTGACAGATATGTGGTAGACGCAAAATCAATTATGGGTATTTTCTCTCTTGATTTATCAAAAGAAATCAAATTAAATATCTATTCTGACAACTGCGAAAACTTAATTAGTGAATTAAAGGAATATGAAGTAAAATAGGGAATGAATTGACAACATAGTTGTCAAGTCAGTTAAAACAAATGTTTTTTGGGTGTTTAAAAAGTTTATCTTTTTAAGCACCTCTTTTTTTAACATCCCTCTATTTCAATCTATTTTTAGGGGGGGATAGGTAAAAATGTTTGGAATGGGCAAACTTAGCCAAAGTTTTACTTTGGGTTACCCGAAGCAGTATTAAATACAGCGAGTGGCTAAGTTTGTTCATAGCAAAAAGTTTTTAATTCCAAAGATTTTTATTTTTAAAAATCTTTACCTTTTTACTATTACTTTGAACATTATGAATATTTAAATATTTAATATAATTTGCTTTTTGCGTTCCAGGCATTTTTAACATCCCTCTATTTTAATTTATTTTTGGGGCATTCCTTTATACATATCCCGCATACTGACCCTCTTCCAATATGTTGAAAGGCTTTTTTCATATAATCAGAGCAACTTTTCCTGTCTATTCCTGATTCGCTAAGCGCCATTGCAGGGCATTTGTTTATACAAATTCTGCAGTTTCCGCACTCGTTTTCTGCTATTTTATTTTGTGCATTTAAAGGAAGAGATGTAAAAACTGTGCCAAGCCTTATCATAGAGCCATGATTTTTGCTTATAAAAAGTCCGCTTTTACCAACATATCCTAACCCACTAAGCACTGCACCTTTTTTATGTGAATATATACCCTCATAAGAATCATGACCGTTAACAGTCTGAGATGCAGGTACGCAAAAGTAGGAATAACCGTTCTTTTCTAAAAATATACCTGTCTTTAGTGCGATATTATCAATAAGAGCGTTAACCGTTCTGTAATGATGAAAATAAGTATATGTAGGCGACTCATAAATTTCTTCTAATATAGCAGACGACATTTTAACATAAAATGAAATTCCGTTTTCAAAGCCTTTGAAACTATCATTAAAAAAGCCTACATCAAATGCTCCGTATTCTATTATCTTTTCTCTTAATTTTGTTAAAATATCCATAATTATTGCTCCAGTAAAAATGTTGCTTCCATATCTGCAGTAGATAATAAAAAGGACAGAGGGTAATCTGCAAATGCTTTTGATACATTTCTTGCATCTTCAACCGAAGAATAACCCATATGATATCTTATTGCAAAGGCTTCTTCTCTTGTAAGTTTTAAAAACCCTGTAATAATATAAACCGATTTTTCCCCATGACCGTAAGGCAAAGAATCGTCAAATTCATAGGTGGGCACCTGTACCCATTTGCCTGTTTCGTCCTTTACATTTCTAAAACCTTTTTTATAACAGTTTATTTTACATAAATCGTGAAGAAGAGAAACTATTGCAATAGTTTCGTCTGAATAGTTTAAATTAAATTTTTCCTTAACGAAAGGCCTGTTTAAATATTCCTTTAAACATTCGTAAACATTAAGGCTGTGTATTAAAAGCCCCTCTTCGCAGGAGAGGTGGTATCTCGTACTTGCAGGTGCTGTAAAAAAATCGCAACTGTCAGATAAAAGATAATTAAGAAGCGCATCGCTTCCCTCACGGGTTATGTATTTTTTGTAAATCTCAATAAATTTTTCTTTATAATTCATAGAAAAATCTCCTTATAAATCTTAGATTATACAAATATTTTACTATGTTTTAAGTATAAAAGTCAATGGTTTGTTCAAATCACTTTTTTTTATTAAAAACACTTGAAATATTATAAAAAATGTAGTATATTGGTGTGGAATGGGTTAGTATGAAGTCTAATCGAAAAAATAAACTCTAATATATAAATCAGAAAGGTCAGGGTACCAAAATGAATATAGTGATTTATAGTTTATCCATACTGATACAGCTTTTTGTTATTACTATCGGGCTATATCATATTCTTGTAGGGATATTTGCATATATCGGCGATAATAGGGCCAAAGTGCTTACAGATAAGAAGCACAGATTTGCAATGGTAGTTGCTGCTCATAATGAAGAGCAGGTTGTTGCTGAGATTGTTGACAGTTTAGTGGATGTAGATTATGACAAAGATTTGTATGATATCTTTGTTATTGCTGATAACTGCAACGATTCTACTGCCGAAATCGCAAGACAGCACGGAGCAGATGTTCACGAAAGATTTTCTCAGACTGAAAGAGGAAAAGGCTACGCTTTAAACTGGATGTTTGAAAGAATTTTTAAGATGGAAAAAGAATATGATGCTATCTGCGTATTTGATGCCGATAATATAGTTCATAAAAATTTCTTAAAAGAAATGAATGTTAAATTTAATCAGGGTTATAAAGCAGTTCAGGGATATATAGACACAAAAAACCCTAATGATACATGGATAACAGCATCTTATGCAATTTCATTCTGGTTCCTTAATAAGGTATACCAGTCTGCAAGAAGTAATCTTGGCTTATCCAACCAGATTTCAGGAACAGGCTTTGCAGTTGCAACATCAGTTATAAAAGAATACGGATGGAGCGCAACCTGTCTTGCAGAAGATATGGAATTTACTATGCAGCTTGTATTAAGCGGTATTTCAGTCGGCTATGCTAAAGAAGCCATAGTTTACGATGAAAAACCTCTTACACTTGTCCAGTCATTTAAGCAGAGAACAAGATGGATGCAGGGCCATGCAGACGTTGCATCAAGATTTATTCCGTCTCTTTTTAAAAAGGCAGTTAAAGAAAAAGATATTTTAGCATTTGACTGTATAATATATCTTCTTCAGCCAACTCTTTTGATTTTACTGCTTATTATTACCACAGTTTCTTTTGTTAAATTGTTCTATCCGCAACTTGGAATGTGGTTCTTAACCAACTTTGCTATTCCGCCTTATTTATGGAACGCAATAATTCTTGGCCAGTTCTTACTGACTCCGATAATTTTATTTACAGAGGGCAAACTTACCAAGAAAATGATGTTCTATTATATACCATATATGCTTTATGCTTACACCTGGCTTCCTATCGCAGTTGTCGGTGTAATAAGAAAGAATAATAAAGAATGGTCGCATACAAAACATACAAGAAAAATTGCGGCATCAGAACTTAATCATTAATTTAAAAAAATAAAGCCTGAAATGTGTAACACATTTCAGGCTTTTTTTTACTGCAATTCGGAAAAACCAAAATTTTTAAGAAGCATGGTACTGTCTCTCCAGCCTTCTTTTACTTTAACCCAAAGGTTAAGAAATACTTTTTTCCCTAACAGATTTTCTATATCATATCTTGATTTTATTCCTACATTTTTAAGTTGTTCTCCGCCTTTACCGATTATAATTCCTTTATGCGACTGTTTTTCGCAGTAGATAACAACATCAAGGTTAACCTTTTTATCATCTTCTTTTAGTGTAGATACTTCTATTGCTATCCCGTGAGGAATTTCCTTATCAAGCGCCCATAAAAGTTTTTCTCTTACTATTTCTGAAATTCTTTGTTTTATCGGCGAGTCGGTTACCATATCTTCAGGGAAGAACATAGGCCCTTCAACAAGGTATTTATCTATTTCCTTTAAAAGAATTTCCATTCCGTCTTTGGTTTTTGCGCTGACAGGAATGATAGATTCAAAATCATAAGCCTTTGAATACTTTTCTATTATAGGGAACAAATCTTCTTTTTTTATGGTATCAATTTTATTTATTACAAGAATTGTGGGAATATTTAAGTTTTTCAAAGTTTCTATTATTTTTTCTTCGCTTTTACCAACATTTGAGACAGGCTCAACAACTAAAAGGGCAGCATCAGTATCGTTTAAAGATTCTTTTGCCTCGTTTATCATAAAATCTCCCAATCGTGTTTTAGGGTTATGAATTCCCGGAGTATCTGTAAACACAATTTGAGAATCTTTAGTTGTTCTTATCCCCATAATTCTGTATCTTGTAGTCTGAGGCTTGTTGGAGATAATTGCAATTTTTTCCCCTATTAAAGAGTTAACCAATGTTGATTTTCCTGCGTTTGTTCTTCCTACAACGCTTATAAACCCTGATTTCATATATTCCTCCGTTTTTTATGCTTCGTAAAATGCCTTATATGCTTTATATGCCATATAAATATCGTATTTTGCCGCAACCTCATATGGAGAGTGCATGGATAAAAGAGCAACACCGCAGTCTATAACTTCACAGCCTAAGTTTGCAACAAACTGCGCTATTGTGCCGCCGCCTCCCTCGTCAGTTTTGCCAAGTTCTCCAATCTGCCATTTTACATTTGCTTTATCAAAAATACTTCTTATTTTGCCCACAAACTCTGCACTTGCATCCGATGTGCCAGATTTTCCTCTTGAGCCTGAATATTTCATCAGTGCCACTCCACCGTTTAAAAATACAGAATTGTTCTTTTCAAAAACTTCAGGGAAGTTTGGGTCATATGCCGCACAAACATCGGCAGATAAACATTCGGTGTTTGTAAGAGCATCTCTTAATTTCACACCCTCTTTTTCACATAATTCCTCAAGAGTAAATTCAAAGAAATTAGATTTCATACCGGTATTACCCATAGAACCCACTTCTTCTTTATCTGATAATAAAAGCATACTTGTTTTATTAGATTTTTTAGAGTTAATAAGAGCCATAAGACCGGTATATGCACACACCCTGTCATCCTGACCGTACGCTGCAACAAGGCTTCTGTCAAGTGCTGCATCTTTTGGAGAAAGGTTAGGCACAAGGGTAATTTCCGAAGATATAAGGTCTTCTTCCGTAATGGAATATTTCTTATTTAGTATTTTTAAAAAGTTTAATTTCACTTTTTCTTTCGCATCAGCATCATCATAAGGAATTGTAGCACCGATAGCATTCAACTGCTCAGGGTGTATCATTTCGCTTACAGGCTTTTTATATTGTGCGTTTCCAAGGTGCGGAAGAATATCTGTAATAACAAAAACAGGGTCGTCCTTATCTTCGCCTATAACAATGTCAACGCTTTTTCCATTCTTTAATATACAAGTTCCAAACATTGAAAGAGGAATTATCGGCCATTGATATTTTTTAATTCCCCCGTAATAGTGGGTTTTAATATATAACTGCCCCTCTGATTCAAATAAAGGAACAGGCTTTAAGTCAAGACGCGGAGAATCAACGTGTGCGCCAACTAAATTCACACCCTCGCTAAGTGATTTCTCGCCTATAATTGCGGCAATTAACGCTCTGCCACGGTTTTCAAAATATATTTTATCGCCTTTTTTAAGTTCATATCCTCTGTCAAACTTTTTAAAACCGTTATCTTCAAGCAGTTTAACAGTATCTTTTATAAACACTCTCTCTGTCTTTGCTCTGCCTATAAATTCTTTATAGCCCTCGCAAAAATCGGTTATCTTTTTTCTCTCGGTTGTATTGGGTTTATCATACCCTTTTTCCTTTTTTAAAAGTAAATTTATATTGCTTGTCATTTTAGCCATCCTTCCATAAGAGATTTTGCTTTTATTTTTAAGTAAGAAAGACCGTTATTTTCTATAACCATAGTCGCTTTTTTTAAAAATTCATCGTCTTTCTGACTGTTAAGTCTGTTTTTTGCAGTTTCTTTATCTATATTGTCTCTTTTTACTATTCTTTCAATAAGTTCTTCTTCTTTAGAGTTTATAAAAATTACCTCGTCGCATAAGTTATAAGACGAAACCTTGTATAAAAGAGGGCAGTCTATAATAATAACCTTATTGTTACTTTCATTAACTTTTTTAGTAATTATTTTATCGATTTCTTCCCAGGTAATTTTATTTAAAATTTCTAACTTATCTTTATCTGAAAATACTGTTTGGCCAAGTTTTTTTCGGTTTATACTTTTGTTTTTTTCTAAAATGGAATCGCCAAAATAAGCCACCACTTCTTTATAAGCAGGGGTACCCACTTCTAATATATCTTTCCCAATCTTGTCTGCATCTATAACATATGCGCCAAGATTTTCCATTTCTTTTGCAAAAGTAGATTTTCCCGAGCCGGAATAACCCATAATGCCGATAACCATATTTTCCTCCGAAGTTAACTTTCCGATGCTAAAACTGCCTTAATGGCAATAGCACATTCTACTCTCTTTTTCTCCATTTCACATCCGATTTTATACGGAGTGTCAATATCCTTTTCAATTAAGATATTATTTGCGTGGCAACCGCCGCTGCAGTAGAATTTAGCAAAACAATTCTGACAGTCTTTTTTGGAATAAACATTGTCGTTTATAAATAATTCTTTTAAGTCTTCTCTTTGAATGCCTGTAAATACATCGCCCATTTTATATTCTGTCTCCCCTGCAAAACGGTGGCAAGGGTAAATATCTCCGGTAGGTGTAACTGCGACATATTCGCTTCCTGCACCACAACCTGAAACTCTTTTTATAACGCATGGGCCCTGCTCTAAATCTATCATAAAGTGGAAGAAGTTAAAGCCTTTTTTATTCTTGATTCTTTCTATATATTCCTTAGCAAGAATTTCATATTCTTTTTTTACAGTGTCAAGATGCTCTTCTTTAATTGCAAGAGGATGAGTTTTCGATAAAACAACAGGCTCCATTGATGTCTGCAAAAAGCCAAGGTCTGCAATGTGGAGAATATCCTTTGCAAAGTTTAAGTTATGCGCAGTAAATGTACCTCTTACATAGTAGTTATCCTGATTTCTTAATTTCGCAATTTTTAGGTAGTTATCAACTATTTTATCATAACTTCCCTGTTTGTTGATATCAGGTCTTAAAAAGTCGTTCGTTTCTTTTGTACCGTCTAAACTTAAAACGATATTGCTCATATGAGTATTAAGATAATCAATAATTTCGTCATTTAAAAGCATACCGTTTGTGGTAAGAGTATATCTAAAGTTTTTACCATAAATTTTGCCCTGTTCGTCTGCGTATTTTACAATATCTTTTACAACATCAAAATTCATTAAAGGCTCTCCGCCAAAAAAGTCTATTTCAATATTCTTTCTCTTGCCTGAATTTTTTATAACAAAATCAATAGCCGAAAGCCCTACTTCTTTAGACATCATACTTCTTTGCCCATGGAAAGAACCTGTTTCTGCAAAACAGTATTTGCATCTTAAGTTACAGTCGTGGCAGATATGTAGGCATAACGCTTTAACAGGAGGGTTTATTCTGAATTTCTTAATGTCATCTATTGTAAGATAATCTTCAGAGTAAAGTTCCCCTTTTTCCTGAAGAGATTTAAGTTCAAAAAACGCTTCGTCAATCTCTTCTTTTTTTGCATTTATTTTATCGTACATCTCATCGGTAGGTTCAGATAAATCTTTAATGTTAAATTTAATTATATCGTAAGATAAATCGTCAACAATGTGAACGCTTCCGCTGTTGATATCAAGCACAATATTAAGCCCGAACAGTTGATAATAATGAATCATTTGCTAAAATCTCCTTTGTTTATATAAAGATATTTTCCGTTTAATTTATACAGAGGATATTATAACACAAAAAGTATAAAAATTCAAACAAAATTTATCTAAAATATGACATATTTTAAAGTAAAAAATGTTGAAATTAAGTTATCTTTGTAGTATAATTAGTATGTTATAATGTATCACTGTGTTCACAAAAGAGAAAGGACAGTTTGAAAATGTGGCAATTTATTTTAGTGTTTATACTTTTTTTCATACTTTTAAATGTTGTGCCTAAGTATAAATACCTGTACATTCTAAAAGCCTCCTCCTTAATCGGCGAGGGGAAATTAGAAGAAGGCTTAAGGCTTTTTGAAAAGGCGGCATATCATAAAAAAATAGATTTTATGACCAAATTAAGATACGCATTTTGCGAACTTAAATACGGAGATATAAAAAAAGCAAAGAAAATGGTAATGTGGATACTTAATGAGAAGATTACCAGAAACGTTTATTACGAGGCAAAAGCCATAAATGCCCTTATTCTTTTTAAAGAAGGGGAAATAGAAGAAGCCAAAGAGGCTATGACAACCGTTTATGAAAATTATAAAAATACAAATATGTACTGCACATTAGGTTATCTTTTTAATATTTTAGAAACTTCTGAAAATGCAGTTAACTTTAATAAAGAGGCTTATGAGTATAACAGCGACCATAACACTATCTTAGATAATCTTGGCCAGTCTTATTACTTAAACGATGAGATTGACGAGGCTTATAAAGTTTATGAAACTCTTATTGAAAAAGAACCTGCTTTTCCTGAAGCGTATTACAACTTTGCCCTTGTGCTTATTAAAAGAGGCGAAAATGAAAGAGCAAAGGAAATGCTTGAAACTGCGCTTACAAAAGAATTTCATAAATTAACCACAATTACAAAAGAAGAAACAGAAAATATATTACATAATTTATAGAGAGGGATTTTTAAAATGAGTATTTCAAGAGTTTATTCAGAAAAGAAAAAGGGGTTTGATGTTGAAGCGTCATCGCTTTTTAGAGATATTAAGGAAAATTTATCTATCTTAAGCCTTAAAGAATTAAGAATACTTGTAAGATATGATATTTCATCACTTGATGAAAAAACTTTGGAAAAAGCAAAGAACACAATTCTTTCCGAGCCACAGGTTGACAATGTTAGCGAAAGTGTTGATTTATCAGGATACAAAGTGTTTGCTACCGAACTTTTACCTGGCCAGTTTGACCAGAGAGCAGATTCTGCAGCCCAGTGTATCCAGATTTTAACCGGAGGGGAAAAACCTGTTGTCCGTGCTGCAAAGGTATATGCTATTAACCCTGAAGTAACTTGCGAAGAAATAGAAGCGATTAAAAAATATATTATAAACCCTATCGAATCAAGAGAAGCGTCTTTGGAAATTCCAAAAACTTTAGATATGGAACTTCCTGAGCCTAAAAAGGTTAAAACTGTGGAAGGGTTTATTGAACTTGACGAAGTAAGTTTAAAAAAATTCCTTGACGAAAACGGTTTTGCATTTGATATTTCAGATATTAAGTTCTGTCAGAACTATTTTAAGAATGAAGAAAAAAGAAACCCAACAGTTACCGAACTTAAAATGATAGATACATACTGGTCTGACCACTGCCGTCATACCACATTTGCTACTGAACTTAAAAATGTTGAAATAGAAGATGAAGTTGTTAAGGCTGCATTTTTAGAATATATTAAAACAAGAGATACAGTATATGCAGGAAGAACTCCTAAAGATATGTGCTTTATGGATATTGCTACTCTTGCAACCAAAGACTTAAAGAAAAAAGGCGTTCTTAAAAATCTTGACGAATCAGAAGAAATAAATGCCTGTTCAATAGAAGTTGATGTTGATATTGACGGTAAGGATGAAAAATGGCTTGTAATGTTTAAAAACGAAACCCATAATCACCCTACTGAAATTGAACCTTTTGGTGGTGCTGCTACCTGTCTTGGCGGTGCGATAAGAGACCCGCTTTCAGGTCGTTCATATGTTTATCAGGCAATGAGAGTTACAGGAAGCGGAGACCCTCGTGTTCCTCTAAAAGAAACTTTGCCTGGAAAACTTCCACAAAGAAAAATCTCTAAAACTGCTGCAGCAGGTTACAGTTCATACGGTAACCAGATAGGTCTTGCAACAGGTCTGGTAAGAGAAATATATGATGAATCATACAAGGCAAAAAGGCTTGAAATCGGTGCAGTTATTGCTGCTGCTCCAAAGAGCAATGTTATAAGAGAAGTTCCTGAGCCTGGCGATGTTGTTGTTCTTCTTGGTGGCAAAACAGGAAGAGACGGTTGCGGCGGTGCAACAGGTTCTTCCAAAGCGCACACAGATAAATCTTTAGAAAACTGCGGCGCAGAAGTTCAGAAAGGTAACCCTCCTGAAGAAAGAAAACTTCAGAGATTATTCAGAAAACCTGAAGTTACAAGACTTATAAGAAGATGTAACGACTTTGGTGCAGGTGGTGTATCTGTTGCTATCGGCGAACTTGCAGACGGTCTTTTAATCAATCTTGACAATGTGCCTAAAAAATATGCAGGTTTAGACGGTACAGAACTTGCAATTTCCGAATCTCAGGAAAGAATGGCTGTTGTTGTAAGAGACTCAGATAAAGAAAAAATGATAGAAGAAGCAGGAAAAGAAAACATTGAAGCAACAGTTGTTGCAACTGTTACTAAGGAAAAGAGATTAAGACTTTTCTGGCAGGGAGACAAAATTGTTGACATTTCAAGAGAATTCTTAAATTCCAACGGTGGAAGAAGAGAAACCGATGTCTTAATTAAAGCGAATAAATGTGATAATATTTTTGAAAGCATTAACCTTTCATCATATAAAACATATGAAGAAAAATTTGTTGCACTTTTATCCGACCTTAATGTTTGTATGCAAAAAGGCCTTGGAGAAATGTTTGACTCCACTATCGGCGCAAATACAGTTTTAATGCCTTTTGGCGGAAAATATGAACTTACACCGACAGAATCAATGGCTGCAAAAATTCCTCTTGAAAAAGGCGAAACAAAAACTGCAACAGTTATGTCTTACGGTTATGATAATAAAATGGCTTCAAAAAGTCCGTTTTACAGTGGCGTATATGCAATTATTCATTCTATTGCAAGAGTTGTTGCAACAGGTTGCGATATTTCCAAAGTGTATTTAACACTGCAGGAATACTTTAAGAAACTTGGAAATGACAAGGAAAGATGGGGAGAGCCTATGCAGGCACTTTTAGGTGCTTTCCTTGCACAGGAAAGATTAAATATTGCGGCGATAGGCGGAAAAGACTCAATGAGTGGTTCGTTTAACGATATGGACGTTGTTCCTACTCTTGTTTCCTTTGCTGTATCCCCTGCAAATACTGACGAGATAGTTTCTCCTGAATTTAAGAAAACAAATACTAAAGTTTTACTTATAGAAAATAAAAAAGACGGTTTCTTACCTGACTTTAACGACTTTACAAATATCAGTAAAAAGGTGTATGACCTTATTAAATCTAAAAAAGCATACTCTGCATACGCTGTTCCTATGGGTGGAGTCGGCGAGGCTGTTCTTAAAATGTGCTTCGGTAATAAAATCGGCTTTAAGTTTAGTATGAGCGATAATCTCTTTAATGCAGGTTACGGTTCTTATATCGTAGAGGTTGATAATGATACTGACATTCCAGGTGCTAAACTTATAGGTTACACACTTGATACTAAAGAAGTAGAAATAGAAAACGAAAAAATATCTTTGGAAAAACTTATCGATGCGTTTGTAAGTCCGTTGGAATCAGTTTATAAAACAGCAAAAGAAATCGAAGAAAAGGAAATTGACATTCCTTTATATGAAACAAAAACAGTTTCAAGCCCTAAAATAAAAATTGCAAGACCAAAGGTTGTTGTTCCTGTATTCCCTGGCACAAACTGTGAATATGACACTAAAAAGAGATTTGAACTTGCTGGTGCAGATGTTGATGTTATAGTGTTTAAAAACCTTAAACAGACAGATGTGTTAGACTCTGCAAAAGAACTTGCAGGTGCAATTAAAAATGCTCAGATTGTTATGATTCCTGGTGGTTTCTCAGGTGGAGACGAGCCTGACGGTTCAGGTAAATTTATTGCAACAGCACTTAGAAACGAACTTGTTAAAGAAGCATTAAGAGATATGCTTTATAACAGAGACGGGCTTATGCTTGGTATTTGTAACGGTTTCCAGGCGCTTATAAAATTAGGCCTTGTTCCTTTCGGCGATGTTATAGATACTGATGACACCTGCCCTACACTTACTTATAACACTATCGGACGCCATATTTCCACAATGGCAGACATCAAGGTTATGTCAAATAAATCTCCTTGGTTTTCTAATGTTAAGGTTGGGGATGTTTACAAAGTGCCGCTATCCCACGGTGAAGGAAGATTTATAGTAAGTGATAAACTTATGAGCGAACTTGTTAAAAACGGGCAGATTGCTACCTGCTATGTTGACGCTATGGGTAACCCTACATATGAAAAATATGCTAACCCTAACGGTTCAAACTTTGCTGTTGAAGGTATAACAAGTTTAGACGGAAGAATTCTTGGTAAAATGGGCCATTCAGAAAGAATAGGCGATAATCTATACAAGAATATTCACGGTAAGTTTGATATGAAGATATTTGAAGCAGGTGTTTCATACTTTAAATAAGAGGTAAAATAAATGATTGAAAGCGGTAAAAATAAAATAGAATGGGTATCAAAAAATATGCCCATTCTAAATACAATCAAAGAAGATTTTGAAAAAACAAAGCCTTTCTTAAATAAGAAGATTACCATATGTATTCATTTAGAGGCAAAAACTGCCTATTTTGCAACCGTGCTTAAAGCAGGGGGAGCAATAGTTACTGCCACAGGGTGCAATCCTTTATCCACTCAGGATGATGTGGCTATGGCTTTAAGAGAAGTTCATGGTATAACTGTATACGGTAAGCATGGCGAGAGCATGGAAGAATATTTTGAAGATTTAAGGGGCGCTCTGTCAAACGAGCCTGATATAATTATGGATGACGGTGGAGATTTAACCAATCTTATACATTCAGAATACCCTCATCTTATAAAATCTCTAAAAGGTGGCACAGAAGAAACCACCACAGGAATTTTAAGGCTTAAAGCAAGAGAAAAAGCAGGGGAACTTAAATTCCCTGTTATTTCTGCCAATGATGCATACTGTAAATATCTTTTTGATAACAGATACGGTACAGGTCAGTCGGTATGGGACGGAATCAACCGTACAACCAACTTAATTGTCAGCGGCAAGAATGTTGTAGTTGCAGGATATGGCTGGTGCGGAAAAGGCACAGCCCTAAGAGCAAAAGGTCTGGGCGCAAAGGTTATTGTATGCGAAGTTGACCCTGTAAAAGCAATAGAAGCAGTTATGGACGGCTTTTCAGTTATGTCTATGGATGAGGCTTCAAAGGTTGGCGATATGTTTATCACTGTAACAGGTTGCAAGGATGTTATCACAAAAGACCATCTTCTTAATATGAAAGACGGGGTTATATTAGCCAACGCAGGTCATTTTGATGTTGAAATAAATAAAGGCGATTTAGACGAAATTTCCGAATATAAAAAGGTTGTAAGAGAAAATATTGAAGGTTATTTCGGAAAAGACGGTAAGGTTAGAAACCTTCTTGCAGAAGGAAGGCTTGTTAACCTTGCAGCAGGAGACGGGCATCCTGCAGAAATTATGGATATGAGTTTTTCCATTCAGGCGCTTAGTTTAAAATATATAAACGAAAACTACGATAAAATGGAAAATAAGGTTTACAATGTGCCCGAAGAGTTGGATAAATTTGTTGCCTGTATAAAACTTAAAACAATGGGAATTTCCATTGACAAGTTAACCAAAGAGCAGGAAAGATATATTGACAGTTATCTGGAGTGATTAAAGTTGAACATTCTTTTTAAAAATGCCGATATTATTACCCTTTGCGATGACCAAGTAATAAAAGGCGGATATCTTGGCACAAGTGATAAAAAGATTAAATTTGTGGGTACAAAAATACCCGAAGATTATAAATATGATAAAGTGATAGACGTTAAGGGTAAAACCATAATGCCTTCTTTTTCAAATGCTCACTGCCATACTGCAATGACAATTCTTAGAAGTTACTCGGAAGGGTACAGACTTCAGGAATGGCTTAATGAGAAGATATTTCCCATTGAAGATAAACTTTGCAAAGAGGATATCTACTATGGCACAATGCTCGGAATTGCCGAAATGCTAAGATTCGGCACAACTTTGGTAAACGACTGCTACTATTTTATGGAAGATGCAGTAAAAGCATATCTGGAAGCAGGGTTTAACGCCAATGTTTCAAGATGCGTTATGAATTTTTTTCATAAAGACGATTATTCAGACGATTACCGTATGAAAGAATGTATCGACTTATATGAAAAATATAACGGTGCAGGAGACGATTTAATAAGGGTGGAAATGTTTCCTCATGCAGTTTATACCTGTGATTATAACTATTTAAAATATGCATCAAAGATTGCAAAAAAGTATAATATGCCAATTACTTCTCACCTTAGCGAAAATAAAACAGAGGTAGACGATTGTATAAAAAAATACGGGAAAACCCCTGTTGAAATTTATAAAGAAACAGGTCTTTTAGACGATGTATCATTAATGGCACACTGTGTTCATTTAAAAGACAGCGATTTAGAGTATCTTAGGGGGCATTATATTGCTCACAATCCTAAGAGTAATTTAAAATTAGGCTCAGGTATTGCAGATATTTATAAATATAAAAAAAACGGAATAAACATAGCAATAGGCACAGACGGAGCATCAAGCAATAATAATCTTAATATGCTTTCAGAACTTAATTATGCAGCGCTTCTTATGTGCAATAAAAATTCCGATCCGTCTTTGGTTTCGCCTTTAGAAATACTCAAAATGGCAACTCTAAACGGAGCAAAGGCATTAAGAAGAGAAACAAAAGGGCTTTTAAAAGAAGGGTTTGATGCAGATTTTATCATTCTTAAGACTGATGAACTCTATCATTACCCGAATCATAATATTATTAACAATATTGTATACGCATCAACAGGTTGTGAAGTGGAAACTACCGTCTGTGGCGGAAAAATTCTTTATGATAAGGGCGAGTATTTAAGCATTGATATTGAAAAAGTAAAATTTGAAATTTTAAAGATAAAAGAAAAATTATTCTAAAAAGGGGGGTGCAATATTATGCTTGAAAAATTTGTTGAAAATGAGTATGTTAAACTATCTTCTAAGTATAATAAAAGCGCCCGTGTAAAAAGTATTGTTTTAAATTTTAACAGTGAAAAATATTTTTACGATTTTAAAAAGACTCTGGAAACTAACCGTCGTGGAGAAGTGGGCTTTTTACTTAAGCGAAAAAACGGCAAGTATGTTGTTATACGCTCTAAAAAATATCCTAAAACTGCATTCAGAATTCCAACAGGCGGAATAGATTTTGATGAAAGCGCGATAGATGCGCTTTACCGTGAAGTTAAAGAAGAACTTGGAATAAAGTTTGAAATTGATAATTTTCACGGACTTTTGGAATATACTATTTATTATAAAGATGAAGTAATAAAATTTTATTCTTATTTCTTTGTGATAAATGAAATTTCAGGCGAACTTATTAAAGACGCAACTCAGGATGAAATAACCGATTATAAAGAAATAGACTATGATGAACTTATAACTCTTTCTAAAACCTTGTCCGAGATAGAGGGTGGATGGAGGGACTGGGCACTTTTCCGTCTGGAACTTATTAAATTTTTCATAGAAGAATAAAAATTATAGCTTGGAAATGGCAGGTATTAAATATATGAGTTTAACTAAAAAAATTGTTATTGGTGTATTTGTTTTTATGCTTCTTAGTCTGGTTGCATTTGTAACTTTTACCATGGTTAATATTAACAATTTTATAAAAACCGATAAAATATTATCCAATGTGTATTTTAGCGATATTAACATTGGAGGCGTTACTAAAGAAGAAGCCTTATCAATCCTTGAAAAAAGCGAAACAATACTTGATAAACCCATAGAAGTAGTATATGAGGATAAAACCTTTTACTTTGCACCGTCAAAAGCAGGTATAACTTTTGATTTTAAAAAGGTTGCAGACTATGCCTTTAATATGGGCAGAGGCAGTAACAATATTAAAAATGCATATTATACTCTTTACAGGGGAAGAAAGGATATTATCCCTTATGAATTTTATAATGAAAATACTGACCTTTTTAAAGAAACAATAAATACTCTTGCAAAAGCAAACGGGTTGGATATAGATAATGTAATATTGGATGTTAAAGAAAATTATGCACAAATTACCTTAAAGGATAAGTTTGTTACAATAGATTTTAATACATTTTATGCTGATACATTAAATGCTGTAAAAAGTGATGAAAGAAAAGTAAACTTAAATATTATAGATAAAGACAGTGTGAGTGCTAAAGAAATATACGCACTCTTAAATGTAGAGCCACAGGATGCCTATACCTACGAAAAAGATGGAATTACCTATGTTGTTCCTGAGAAAGTAGGCGTTTTGGTAGATATTTCTAATATAGAAGAAAATTTAAATCTTAGAAAAAAAACATTTTCAGTTCCCATAACAAGAGTTTACCCTGAAGTAGACATCAGTGATTTAGACGGTGAACTTTTCCCTGACCTTCTTGGAACATGCACTACCACTTTTAATGCACAGAATAAAGAAAGGTCGCATAATGTTTTTCTTGCCGCATCAAAAATAAACGGAGTAGTTTTAAACTCAAAGGATATATTCTCCTATAACAATACTGTCGGCCCGAGAACAGGCGCCGCAGGGTTTAGACCCGCAACAGTATATACAAAAGAGGGCATGGAAGACGCCCTTGGCGGCGGTATTTGTCAGGTATCGTCTGCACTTTATAATGCAGTTTTATATTCAGACTTAAAAGTAGTTGAAAGGCGTAACCATTCTTATACAGTTTCTTATGTAAGAAACGGTCTTGATGCTACTGTGTCTTACGGTCTTATAGATTTTCAGTTTGAAAACAGTATGAACAGTCCGATAAAAATCGTAACATATACTTCGGGCGGAAAGCATACCGTGTCTATCTATGGCAAAAAGGAAAATGACTATAGGGTTGAACTTTATACCAATGTATTGGAAAGTTATCCTTTTTCTGAAAAAGAGGTGGAAAACCCTGAACTTGCACCAGGCGAGAGAAAAATTACACAAAACGGTGCTTACGGATACAAGGTTTTGGCAACAAAAGTTGTAAAAGATTCTTTGGGAAATATTATAAGAGAAGAATCTTTAGGAACAAATGTGTATAACCCTATGACTCAGATTGTCGCAGTAGGGCCTACACCCGAAATTCAGCCTACCGTAGAAATTGTTCCTCCTCCTTTAGAAGAAGAGGTTATAACCCCTGTGGACAAGGTGGAAAGCGAAGAAATAACAATACCGGATACAGAAGAAAATAATATACAGATCGAAGAAATAACTATACCAACTGATAACCAAATTACTGATAATGTAGAAGAAATAAAGGAGTAAACAGAAAATGGTCTATATATATGCTTTAATTAAAGGAATTGCATATGCCTTTTCAATGTTATTACCCTTATCCGAAAAGGGTCTTGACGCTTTCTTTTACTATACAAATATAAATATAACTGAGGAGGGATATGACTATATCCTTCCCCTTGTTATGCAAATCGGTGTGCTTATACCGTTATGGTATTTTTTAAAAAAGGACTTATCGAAGATTTTAAACGGTTTAGGCTCTTTATTTTCTGATATTAAAGAAAAGAAGTTAGATTTAAACACAAAAGAAGAAGATAAAAAAATGGCACTGACCTTTATTTTTTGTGGGTTTGTACTTCTTTTAGCACCTTTATTTTATCTTCTTGTAAAAAGGTTTCAGTTTAATATGTATGTAGCATCATTAGGGTTTTTGGTAACTTCCCTTTTACTTATAAAGGCTTTAAGGGTTAATGAAAAAAGCCTTAAAGAAAGAAACGAAACTGTGCTTAACGGGATGATTATTTCATTCTTTAAAATTTTTAGCTTAATTCCCGGAGTTTCAGGAGTGGGAATTATGTACTTTGCAGGGCTTATAAACGGAATTAAAAAAGACTATACAATAAAACTTACATATCTTATAACTTTTATCTGGACTTTTGTTTTATTAAGTAAAAATTTTATTCTTGCAGTATGTGGCTTAAGTAAAGTGCATTATGGCTTATTTTATTATATCCTTGCATTTTTAGGTGCAGTTCTTACAGGTAATATCGGTATTTATCTTTTTAAATCAAACATAAAAAATAATAACACAATGCGTTTTGTAATAGTTAATGTTATAATGGCAGTGATTTTTATTACTGTAAAATTAAGAGGTTAGTATTTATACATAAGAGGTAAATGTAATGAACAAGAAAAAGAAGTCGGCAAAGAAAGTTAATACAAAATCAAAAACTTCGTCTAACAGGAGAAAAAAATCAAATGGGAAAAATAAGGCGTTAAAAATTATCGGCTTTATAGTTTTGTATGTTATTTTTACGATATTTTCCTTTTTAAGTTTTTATTCCAACCTTTTAGGAGGGTTTGGTTCAGGCTTAAAAAATATATTTTTAGGTCTGTTCGGAGGGGTTTCATATCTTCTTCCATTCATTTTTGTATATGCATTTTTCTATTATTTTATAAAAAAGAAGAAAAAAGAGGGGTATACCAAACTTTACCTTCTTTCACTTATTGTGCTTAATGTAAGCACCCTGCTTTCTTCAATACTTCCAAAAAGCGAAAAATTTCTTATAGAAGAATTTTATAAAAACGGTACAAAAGGCATTGGCGGAGGGGTTATAGGCAGTTTTATTTCCGAGCCTTTAAAAAGTATGATGAACTCGGTAGGAGCAACTATTTTATCCGTTGCACTTCTTATATTTCTTATAATTGTATTCTTTTATGATCAGGTATCAGTTTTATATGCTCTTATTCTAAATAAAATTTCAGAGCATCTGAAACAAAAAGAAAAAGATTTACAGGTTAAGTTTAAGGATAAAGAAATAAAGAAAAAGGAAGTTGAGCCTAAGGAAAATATAAAGCCTAAAGACTTAGAAGAACTAAGCGGCGCTCTTGTTTATGATGATGAGCCTGAAACTGAAAAAAGCCCTGACAGGTTTGACGAGATTTTATCCTCTTATGAAGAGGAAAAAGAAACTCTTGATATAGAAGATAATATTATTTTAATAGAGAGAACTCAACTTGAACAGGAACTTTTAAACGAAAAAGAAAACCTTGACAATATCTTATCAGGGGAGAAAAATATAATAGAAAATGACGGAGAAACTCCTGCGAAAAAAACTATAAACAGAAAAATAGAATATAAATTCCCGTCTGTTGAACTTTTGGAAGATAATAAAGCAGTAAGAACAGGCGGAGTAGGCGACCTTAAAGAAAAAGCCATTAAACTTGAAAATATATTGGAAAGTTTCGGCGTAGACGCAGAGGTTGTAAATATCGAAAAAGGTCCGTCTATCACAAGATTTGAACTTCAGCCTAAATCAGGGGTAAGAATTTCCAAAATTCAGAGTCTTCAGGACGATATAAAAATGAATCTTGCAGCAACAAGCATCAGAATTTCTCCTATTCCTGGAAAAACCGTTGTAGGTATTGAAATTCCAAATGATAAAACAACCCCTGTATTTATAAAAGATATTATAACAAGTGAGCAATTTAAAAACCATAAATCGAACATTGCGTTTACTGTTGGTATGGATATTACAGGTAACCCTATAATAGGCGACCTTGCAAAAATGCCCCATGTTTTAATAGCAGGTGCAACAGGTTCAGGAAAGAGTGTATGTATAAATACTCTTATAACATCTATTCTTTATAAAGCCACACCTAATGAGGTTAAACTTATTATGATTGACCCTAAGGTAGTTGAACTTGGAATTTATAACGGAATTCCTCATCTTTTAATACCTGTTGTAACCGACCCTAAAAAAGCAGCAGGTGCGCTAAACTGGGCAGTTATGGAAATGGAAAACAGATATAAACTGTTTGCTCAAGCAGGAGTAAGAAATATTGAGGGATATAATAACCTTTGCGAAGAAAATGGCGACGAAGAAGGAAAATTACCAAAAATAGTTATAATAATTGACGAACTTGCAGATTTAATGATGGTAGCATCAAAAGAGGTTGAATCATATATCTGTCGTATTGCCCAACTTGCAAGGGCAGCAGGTATGCACCTTGTTATTGCAACTCAAAGACCGTCGGTTAATGTTATTACAGGGCTTATTAAAGCGAATGTTCCATCAAGAATTGCTTTTGCAGTAACCAGCCAGATAGACTCAAGAACTATTCTTGATATGGGTGGCGCTGAAAAACTTTTAGGAAAAGGGGATATGCTTTATTACCCATCAGGCGAATCTAAGCCTATGCGTGTTCAGGGCTCTTTAATCGTGGACAAAGAGGTTGAAAGAGTTGTAAATGTTGTTAAAGCCAACTCGGAAGTTATATATAACGAAGATATTTTAGAACATTTAGAAAAAGAGCAGACCTTTGAGGGTGATGTTAAATCAAAAGAGGAAAATGCACTTGATGCAGACGAAATGCTTCCTCAGGCGATTGAAGTAATACTTGATAATAATCAGGCATCTGTTTCTCTTCTTCAAAGAAAGTTAAAACTTGGTTATTCCAGAGCGGCAAGAATAGTCGACCAGATGGAAGAAAGGGGTATTGTAGGCCCGTCTGAAGGCAGTAAGCCCCGCCAGATTTTAATCACTAAAGAACAATTTTACGAAATGGAATTTAATAATCAGTAGAAACCTTTAAAAAGGAGTTAGTATAATGAAAATCATTATTGCAGGTTGTGGAAAAGTAGGGCAGAAACTGCTTGAAAAATTAAGCAATGAAAAAGAGCATGATATTACAGTGGTAGACACATCGGCAGAGAGTCTTCCCGATGTGATAAGTGAATATGATGCTATGGGAGTTGTGGGCAGTGGTGTAGACCTTGACACTTTGATTGAAGCGGGAGTAGAAGATGCAGATATTTTAATTGCTGTAACAGGCTCGGATGAAATAAATCTTATGACCTGTCTTCTTGCCAAAAAGAAAGGTAACTGCCAGACTATCGCAAGAGTAAGACAGCCTCAGTACAGAAAATCAATAGAACTTATAAAAGAAGACTTGGGTCTTACAATGATAGTTAACCCTGAATATACAGCCGCAAGTGAAATTGCAAGAGCGTTAAGATTTCCGTCTGCAATTCAGATAGACACATTTGCAGAAGGCAGAGTAGAAATATTAAAATTTAAAGTTCCCGAAAATTCAATATTAAATGATATGAAAGTTTCGGATATTGTAAATAAACTTAATTGTGATATATTAGTATGCGGTATTGAAAGAGGAGACGAAGCGTTTATCCCTGCGGGTGATTTTGTAATTAAAGAAAAAGACCTTGTAAGCATAGTTGCAGCGCCTACAAAGGCAACTCCTTTCTTTAAGAAAATAGGAATTAGAACAAACAAGGTTAAAGATGCCATGATTATAGGCGGAGGGGCAACTGCTTTTTACCTTGCAAGGCTTTTACTTAGAACAGGGATAGATGTTAAAATAATCGATAAAAGCCCTGAAAGATGCGAATATCTTGCACAAAATCTTCCAAAAGCGACAATTATCTGTGCAGATGCAACTGATAATAAGGTGCTTATTGAAGAAGGCATTGAAAGAGCAGAATCGGTAGTAACTCTTACTAATATTGACGAAGAAAACATAATGCTTTCCCTATATGCAAAAACACTGACTAAGGGAAAAATAGTTACAAAAATAAACCGTATTGCCTATGATAAAGTTATAGATAATATGGACCTTGACACAATTATATATCCAAAAGAAATAACTGCAGAATATATTTTAAGATTTGTAAGAGCAAAGAAAAATACTTTTGGAAATAATATAGAAACTCTTCATTATATCTTAGACGGTAAAGCAGAAGCACTCGAATTTAATATAAATGAGAATTTCTCAATATGTAATATACCTATTGAAAAATTAAAGTTAAAGAACAATACTCTTATTGCATGTATCAACCGTAACGGAACAATTATCCATCCAAGAGGTTATGATGTTATAAAACCTAAAGATACGGTAGTTATTGTTACAATACACAAGGGTTTTCAGGATATCGGAGATATTTTGAATTTAGAGTAGTGCAGTAGTACAGCACTAACCAATTTAAAACAAGGCTCTTAAGGGGAGTTTATATGAATTATAAAACAATTTTTTACACTTTGGGTATGGTCATAGGCTTAGAGGGACTTGCTATGCTCTGCCCTTTGATTTGCGGTATAATATATCTTGAAAATGAATGGTACACTTTCTTAATTTGTACCGTAATATGTGTTATCCTTTCTGTGATACTTACTTTCAAAAAACCTGACAGGAAAAATATTTTTGCAAAAGAAGGCTTTGTTATAGTAAGTTTAAGCTGGATAGTGATGAGTATAATAGGAAGTCTTCCTTTTATACTTTCAGGTGCAATAAAAGGTTTTATCCCTGCACTTTTTGAAATAGTATCAGGTTTTACCACCACAGGAGCATCAGTTTTAAAAGAAGTGGAATCACTTCCTAAATGTATTCTCTTCTGGCGAAGTTTCTCTCACTGGATAGGTGGTATGGGGGTTCTTGTGCTTTTGGTTGCAGTGTTGCCTTTATCTGGCGGAAGCAATCTTCATTTACTTAAAGCAGAAAGCACAGGCCCGTCTGTAAGTAAACTTGTGCCGAGAGTAAAAAGCAGTACAACAATTCTTTATTTAATATATATTGCAATGACGGTTATTGAAGCCATCTTGCTTTTAATTTTCGGGCTTAATTTATTTGAAGCATTGACTTTAACATTCGGTACTGCAGGTACAGGTGGGTTTGGAATCTTAAACTCAAGTATTGCATCCTACTCGCCTCAGGTTCAATGGATAATAACAATATTTATGATTTTATTCGGTATTGATTTTACTGTTTACTATTTTCTTATAATGAGGAAATTTAAGGCTGCTATAAGGTCAGACGAGGTAAGAGCGTATATAGGAATAATTTTAGCATCAATTATTTTAATTACACTTAACTGTTATAATCTTTTTGATAATATTTTTGATGCGCTAAGGCATATATCATTTCAGGTAGGCTCACTTATTACAACCACAGGGTATTCCACTGTCGACTATAATGTATGGCCTGAATTTTCAAAAATGATTCTAATATTTTTAATGTTTGCAGGTGCTTGTGCAGGAAGTACGGGTGGTGGAGTTAAGGTATCAAGAATACTGATTCTTCTAAAATCGGTAGTAAAAGAAATTAAAGTTTGCGCACATCCTAAAAGCACTCATAAATCAATGCTAAACGGAAGACCAATAAACCACGAAACTGTAAGAGCAGTTAATGTATTTATGGTTTCCTATATCAGTATATTTTTAATTTCACTTATCTTAATAAGTATAGATAATTTAGACTTTACAACAAATGCCACAGCAGTTCTGGCAACCTTAAATAATATAGGTCCAGGCTTAAATATTGTTGGCCCTGCAGGAAATTACTCAGACTACAGTAATTTTTCATTACTCGTTTTAATATTTGATATGTTAGCAGGAAGACTTGAAATTTTCCCAATGCTTATACTATTTTCAAAATACACATGGAAAAAATAAAACTTTATTTGAAAAAAATATAAATTAGTGTTATAATGAATTTAACAAAGTAAGGCACAATAGAAAGGGGAAAATATATGAGGAAAAAATTATTTAAATCAAAAACAGATAAGAAAATTTGCGGAGTATGCGGTGGGGTTTCTGAGTATTTTGAAATTGACTCTACTTTAGTGCGTCTTGCATGGGTTGTATTTACACTTCTTGGTGGTTCAGGAATAATAGCATATATTATTGCTGCTATTGTTATGCCTCAGCCTATTGATTAGTATAAATTATAAATTTTTAGAAAGGATGATTTTATGAACATTTTAGTAACAGGGGGAGCAGGATATATCGGCTCTCATACATCAGTATTGCTTTTGGAAGCAGGATATGATATAGTTGTTTTAGACAATTTGTCTAACAGCTGTGAAGAATCATTAAACCGTGTTAAAAAAATAACAGGTAAAGATTTTAAATTCTACAAAACAGACCTTCTTGATTATGAAGGAGTAGAAAAAGTATTTGAAGAAAATAAAATAGATGCAGTTATTCACTTTGCAGGATTAAAGGCTGTTGGCGAAAGTGTGTCTATTCCTTTAAAATATTATGAAAACAATATCTCAGGAACTCTAAAACTTTTAGAAATTATGGGAAAACACAATGTTAAGAAGATGGTATTTTCTTCTTCTGCAACAGTTTACGGAGACCCTCACACAGTGCCTATCAAGGAAGATTTCCCTCTTTCTTGTACAAACCCATATGGAAGAACAAAATTATTTATTGAAGATATTTTAAGAGATTTATATGTATCTGATAACGAATGGGATATTGCTATTTTAAGATACTTTAACCCTGTCGGCGCACATGAGAGCGGACTAATTGGGGAAGACCCTAACGGTATTCCTAATAACCTTATTCCGTATATTTCTCAGGTTGCAGTTGGAAAGTTAGAATGTTTATCAGTATTTGGCGATGACTATCCTACACATGACGGTACAGGCGTAAGAGACTATATCCATGTTATGGACTTATCAGACGGGCACTTAAAAGCGCTTAACAAGGTTTTAAATAAATCAGGTGTAGTTACTTATAATCTTGGCACAGGTAACGGTTACAGTGTACTTGATATGGTTAAAGCGTTTGCAAAGGCAAGCGGAAAAGAAATAAATTATAAAATTGCCCCAAGAAGACCAGGCGATATTGCAGAATGTTTTGCTGACCCTGAAAAAGCCTACAGAGAACTTGGCTTTAAAGCAGTTAAAAACTTAGAAGATATGTGCCGCGATACTTGGAGATGGCAGGAAGGAAACAGAAATGGATACAAAAAATAGTGCATTAGTAGTTATGGCTGCTGGAATGGGCAGCAGATTTGGCGGTCTTAAACAGATGGAGCCTTTAGGCCCACATGGAGAAGTTATACTTGACTATTCTGTTTATGATGCTATTGAAGCAGGATTTAATAAAATAGTTTTTGTAATCAAGAAATCAATAGAAAAAGATTTCAGAGAACTTGTTGGTAAAAAATATGAAGGTATTGTAGATGTTAACTATACTTTCCAGGAACTTGACGATTTACCAAAAGGCTTTACTCTTCCTGAAGGCAGAGTTAAACCATGGGGTACAGGTCATGCAGTTTTAACTGCAAAGGATATTGTTAAAACTCCTTTTGCAATAGTTAATGCAGACGACTATTACGGAAAATCAGCATATAAACTTATTCACGATTATATTCTTCATAACAACGAAATGTGTATGGCTGGATATCTTCTTGGAAACACAATTTCTGACAACGGTACCGTTGCAAGAGGTGTGTGCAAAACTAAAGACGGATATTTAGACGAAATCGTTGAAATGACAAGTATTGATAAAAACAGCGGTATTCCTCTTGATACACTTGTTTCAATGAATATGTGGGGACTTCTTCCTGATTTCTTTGATAAATTAGAAGCAGGTTTTGTAGATTTTCTAAAAACTAATGATGACCCTATGAAAGGCGAATTCTTTATTCCTAAATTTATTGACTATCTTATTCATAATGAAGGCGCTAAAGTTAAAGTGCTTCCTGCAAGTGACAGATGGTATGGTGTTACTTATAAAGAAGACTCTGACATAGTTAAAGAAGCATTTAGAAAATTTGACGAACAAGGTTTATATCCAGGCTTAAAATAATAATTTAATTTAAGAAAACGACTGGCAACTTGCCAGTCGTTTTTTAATATTTTAGTATATATTTAAAATATCGTCTCTTAAAGTTTCATCCCTTGTTTCGAGCCTTGTAAGGCTTTCAGGTACAATTCCAACAATTATGCTTTCGCAAAGGGGAATTTTTGAAACAATTTCTGCAACCGAATAAATTCCTGTCGGCAAATAAAAGGAGGCTGAAGATACTGCCTCTAAATATATTTCGTGCCTTGTCTGGTTAATTCCAGCCTCTTTAAACTCATTTTTAAAGTTAACGGAAAGTTTCCCTGACGGAAGAAGTTTAATCTTAAGTTTAGGGCCAAAGCCTGAGAGAGTATTAATTTTTGTAAGGTTTCCTAAGGGAATAGAAATTTCGGTTTCTTCAAGACTGTTTATTTTTTCGTTTATTTTTATGGTAAAATCTGACTTTAGCCTGTTTGCTGCTACGAGATTTGTAGTTATTCCTGATATTTTTCCGCTGTCATCTTTTATAACAGATACAAGTTCGTTATATGTAATCTCTTTTGCCATTATAACCTCTTTAACACCCTCGTTAACAGCATTATTAAGTATGTAATTTGCTTTTGATTCGGCAAGATTTGCTATCTGCGGTTTAAAGGAATTGTTATATATATTTATAAAAAAGAAGCATAAAAAGATTATAACAGTTATTGATATCCATTTAAAAAAGTGAATTCTGGATATTGACTCTCTGACAGTTTGTTTGTATCGCCTTATTTTATAGGAATTCATAATTTTCACTCCCTTTTATAACATTATATGTCTTAATTTAAGGTTTTGAAAATAAAATGCTAAAAAAATAAAAAAAAGACTTGATTTTTTAAAAAATATTTGTTAGAATAAAATGTATTCAAATGAAGAAAGAAAATTATATTATATAATTTTTGTTATTAGGAGGTGTATTTCGATGGCAAAATGTGAAGTGTGCGGTAAAGGCACTGTATTCGGAATTCAGGTTTCTCACTCTCACAGAAGAAGCAACAGAACCTGGAAGCCAAACGTAAGAAAAATAAGAGCAATAGTTAACGGGCAGACTAAAAAAATCAATGTTTGCACAAAGTGTATGCGTTCTGACAAAGTTATCAGAGCTATATAGTTTTTTAACAATATGTTCGAATTTACAGGGAACTTCGTTTTTTACGGAAGTTCCTTTTTTCGTATAATTTATTTTGATAAAAAAATAAGTCTGTTTAAAAAAACTATTTAAACAGACTTTAATTTTTATTTATTTAGTAGATAGATAAAATGTTTGGAGTTATTAACTTTTTGCGTTCCGGACATTTTTAGCGTCTACTGCTATTTTGTGCCAAATATTCTGTCCCCTGCATCCCCTAAACCGGGAACTATATATTTATGGTCGTTTAACTTTTCGTCAACAGCGCCACAGTATATATCAACATCAGGATGAGCATTTGACAGAGCATCAATACCTTCAGGAGCAGCACATAAGCATACAAACTTAATGTTTGAACATCCTTTTTCTTTTAAAAGTGAAATAGCATCTATGGCAGAACCACCTGTTGCAAGCATAGGGTCTAACACTATAACATCTCTTAATTCAATGTTATTAGGAAGTTTGCAGTAATATTCAACAGGTTTAAAAGTTTCAGGGTCTCTGTATAAACCGATATGGCCCACTTTTGCAGCAGGGATAAGGGTAAGCATACCGTCAACCATTCCAAGCCCTGCACGAAGAATTGGAACAAGTGCCAATGCTTTTCCTGAAATAACCTTAGTTTTAGCAGTGCAGATAGGTGTTTCAATTTCTATTTCTTTAAGTGGAAGGTCTCTTGTGGTTTCGTAGCACATAAGAGTTGCCACTTCTTTAACAAGTTCTCTGAATTCTTTACTTGTAGTTTTTTTATCTCTTAAAAGGGACATTTTGTGGATAATCAAAGGATGATCCATAACAGTAACTTTACCCATAGTAAATACCTCCGTTTTTTTCTATAATTTTACTCTATATTCATTATTTTGTCAACTCTAACTTGGTGTCTTCCGCCTTCAAATTCTTCTTTTAAAAAGGTGTCAAGAATTGATTTTGCAAGTTCTACCCCTGTTACTCTTGCACCCATGCAAAGAATGTTAGCGTCATTATGATTTCTGCTCATTTTCGCACTGTATTCATTAGCACAAAGAGCAGCACGGATACCCTTTACTTTATTTGCCGCAATAGATATTCCAATGCCTGTCCCACATAGAAGAATGCCTTTTTCACATTCTTTATCAATAATTTTTTTAGCAGTTTTTTCTGCTATATCAGGGTAGTCAACGCTTGATAAATCATATGTACCACAGTCTTCTACCTCATATCCTTTATCTTTTAGGTATGGTATTAAAACTTCTTTTAATTCAAATGCTCCATGGTCTGCTCCAATTGCTATTTTCATTTTTTCTTTTCTCCTTTATATTTCATTTTTTAATCTTTCTGCCTGAGACATACGAAGATACTCAGGAAGAATATCATTATATAAAACCTTTTTACCGTATTTTAGCCCTGCACTAATAACTGCTTCTCCGCTTCCAAACAGAAGATGCTCGGGTGCAAATTCGCATTTATCTAAAAGTTTATCTGAAATTATATTTTTGTTAGGTACAACTCCGTCTCCTGTAAATACAATTTTTCTACACTCAAATTTATTTAATTTATCTAAAAATAAGTTTATATTAAGAGCCGAGTCTTCTATTATTTTTTCATTATTCTTATACGCTGCACAGTAAACTTCCCCTCGTCTTGCATCCATTATGGGAGCATAGATTATATCATCAAAATAGGGTGCATATACATTTTCATAAAGTGCATCAAGTGTTGATACAAGATAGCAAGGCTTATTAAGAGCATGGCATAAGCCTTTTATGGTGGCAAGGCCTATTCTTAACCCTGTAAATGAGCCTGGCCCTTTAGTAACGCAAAATGCATCAATATCCGAAATATCAAGTTTTGCAATTTTAAGAGCCATATCTATCATCTCTAAAAGTTTTTCCGAGTGAGTTCTTTTATGGTTAAGGGTATATGAAACTATAACTTTATCATCTTCCAAAATTCCAACAGATGCAGTTTTAAAAGATGAATCAATGCCAAGTATTATCATTTTACCCCTCCCTTATTTTAATATATCTTTTCTGAGACATAAGGTCTTTGTCCTTTATTATCTCTATCTTTTTTACATTATATCCCAAAAAAGCCTCAGGCACATTCTTTGCCCATTCAATTATTTTAATGCCATCGTTATCAAGGTACTCATAAAAGCCTATGTTATAAAGTTCTTCTTCATCATTTATTCTGTAAATATCAAAGTGATAAACAGATATATCGCCTTTGTATTCATTGACAATGGTGTAAGTAGGGCTTACAACATAATCGGTAACATTAAAATAATGACATATTCCCTTTGTAAAAACGGTTTTTCCTGCGCCAAGGTCTCCGTCTAATGTAATTATATCTCCTGCCTTTAAGGTTTTTGCAAATTCATAACCTGCCTTAAAGGTTTCTTCGGGTGTATTTACTGTAATTTTAGAATAGTCCATCTATAACTCCAAATTCGTCAACATCTACTTTTTCTGCAGCGGGAACTTTAGGTAACCCGGGCATTGTCATAATCTTTCCTGTAAGAATTGTGATAAAACCTGCACCTGCATTAACATATAAATCTCTTACGGTAACGCTAAAGCCTTCAGGTCTTCCCAAAAGAGCAGGGTTATCTGAAAGAGAATACTGAGTTTTTGCCATACATACAGGCAGATTGGAAAATCCGTTTTCTTCCAAAAACTTAATTTCCTTATTTGCCTTTGGCTCATATATTACCTGAGTTCCACCGTATATTTCTTTAACTATTTTTTCTATCTTTTCTTTAATTGATAAACTGTCTTCGTATATAGGCTTAAAGTTTGCTTCGTCTTTATCAAGAGTTGAAAGCACTGCGTTTGCCAAATCAAGTGTTCCTTCGCCACCCTCTGCAAAGCATTTTGAAATTTCGCACCTTACGCCTAACGAAGCGCAGTATTCTTTAACAGTTTCAATTTCTTTTTCGGTGTCTGTAAAGAAGTGGTTAAGCGCAACCACAACAGGAAGACCGAATTTTTTAATATTTTCTATATGTTTGCCTAAATTCACAATACCTTTTTTAAGAGCATCTATATTTTCTTCGCTTAGGTTTTCTTTTCCTACGCCACCGTTATATTTAAGCGCACGGACAGTAGCAACAAGCACTACTAAAGACGGGTTTAAATTACCTAATCTGCATTTAATATCAAGGAATTTTTCAGCACCTAAATCTGCACCAAATCCTGCCTCTGTTATAACATAATCACAAAGTTTTAAAGATAATTTTGTTGCAATTAAACTGTTGCATCCGTGAGCAATATTGGCAAACGGACCACCGTGGATAATACAAGGCGAGTTTTCAAGTGTCTGAACAAGGTTAGGCTTTATTGCATCTTTTAAAAGTGCACATAATGCTCCCTGCGCATTTATATCACCTGCTGTAAGAATTTTTCCTGAATATGAATAACCGATAATAATTTGTGAAAGTCTTTTCTTTAAATCGGTTATATCAGAGGATAGACAAAGAATTGCCATAATTTCACAAGCAACTGTAATCATAAAATGGTCTTCTCTTACCTGTCCATCTGTTTTTTCCCCTAAACCTATTACAATGTTTCTTAAATTTCTGTCATTTATATCAATAACTCTTTTTACTTTTATGCTTTTAGGGTCAAGGCCAAGTGCATTTCCCTGATGTATATGATTATCCACCATAGCACATAAAAGGTTATTTGCAGAGGTTATTGCATGCATATCCCCTGTAAAGTGTAAGTTTATATCCTCCATTGGCACTACCTGAGAATATCCGCCACCTGCTGCTCCGCCTTTTAAACCGAATGTTGGGCCTAAAGATGGCTCCCTTAAGGCTATAACTGAATTTTTGCCTAATTTAAAAAATGCTTGTCCCAAGCCCACAGTTGTAGTTGTTTTACCTTCTCCTGCAGGTGTAGGGTTAATAGCAGTAACTAATATCAGTTTACCGTCCTTGTTATTTTTCACACGGTCAATAAGTTCAAAAGAAAGTTTTGCTTTGTATTTTCCGTATAGTTCAAGTTCATCGGAAGAAATGTTAAGGCTTTCTGCTACCTTGCAAATTCCCTC
The DNA here is from genome assembly GCA_017554615.1 of Clostridia bacterium. Lineage (NCBI taxonomy): Bacteria > Bacillati > Bacillota > Clostridia > Clostridia bacterium. Next base: position 47,778 of record JAFZHY010000026.1, on the reverse strand, counting down.
CATTTTTGCAGATTGCGCAATCTTTATGTCAGATAACATAAATAAATGCCCCCTTTATAATTAATTAACTAAATCTTTTATCCATTTTCTTTTTTTAATTCGTATAAACAACAGTATCGCCTTTAAAATTTCTTCGCATCTTGAAATTATGTAAACGTAAAGTATTGGCAAGCCGAAAACTGTACCAGATATAAACGAGCCGAAAACTCCGACTGCCCAGATTGAACCTGCGTCTGATACAAGGCAGTAGAAAGAATCTCCTCCTGCTCTAAGGCTTCCGCATATATTAAGATGATTAAAAGATGCAAAAGGCATAAAGATAACTGCTGTAATATATAAACTGTTTGCTATATTAAAAGTCTCAACGGAAATATTAAAAAGCCCTATGAAATTTTTCGATACAAGAAGTGTTAAAAGCCCAAAAATTCCTGCAAATATTGGCACATATATAGATAACTGATATGTCCTTTCATATGCTTCGTCATATTTTTTAAGGCCTATAAGTTTTCCTATCGAAACGGCTGCCGCATTACCTGCGCCGATAAAGAACACACTTGTTAAATCTCTTAAAATGGTAATAACATTAACTGCTGCAACAGCCTGAGTGGAAATTCTTGCATATATAGAAACCATCATAGTAGTAGCAAGAGACCACATTGTTTCATTTAATATAACAGGAATAACTTTTATAAAGAACGATTTTAGAAAATCTTTTTTTATATCTTTTAAATGGGAAATGCCGTAAAAAAGAAAAGTAAGTTTCTTTCTTGTAGCCAAAACTATAAAAAGCATTTCAAAGATTCTTGCGCTAAGGGTAGCAAATGCTGCGCCTGATACTCCAAGACGGGGTGCGCCCAACTTCCCGAAAATCAATATGTAGTTAAGAAATGCGTTTATTATAATCGAAATCAGGGATGCAAATAACGGAATTTTCGGATGCTCTAAAGTTTTTAAAGTGTAAGAACACACATGAATTATACTGACTAATATAAAACTCGGCGATATAATCTTTAAATATTTTGCACCCTCAAAAATAACCTCTTTATCATCGGTAAGAAGAGTCATTATGTGAGTCGGCATAAAAAAGCCGAAAATCGCAAATACAAATGATACTGATAATGCAACCAGTGTATTTATAAATACTACCTGTTTTATCCCCTTTAAATCTTCTTTACCCCAGAACTGTGCAATAAAGGCAGACGCCCCGCTGCACAAACCGAATATTACAAGAACATAGATAAAAAACACTTTATTGGCAAGGCCGACAGACGCTATTGCCACATCTCCCAGACGCCCGATCATAAGATTGTCAATAAGGCTTACCGAGGTTGTTACAAGATTCTGAAATGCCATAGGAAGAGCAATTAAAATAAAATTTTTATAAAAACTATTCATTTTATATTTTAAATTCCTCCGGCGTATGTTTTTTAACAGGTCGGCTGTTTCGCCTTAATTCTTTTTTTAAAATATCGTATTTAAACTTTTTGCAACTTTCTTCTTCGTGTAAAAAATTCTTCTTTTTTTCGCAGTATATATCACATGTTGCAGAAAACCTTTTAGCATATGCACAAAAACGGCATATTGAGGGGGTTTCCTGAGTCCATAAAGGAATTACATCCTCTTTTTTCATTTTAATCTCTCCTGTTTCTTCCGTTTATTATAAGAAGTATTCTTAAAAAGTTGGCAACAGCAACAAGACTTGATGCAACATAGGTAAGGGCTGCCGAAAATAAAACTTTTTTAACTCCCTTTAATTCTTCATCTGATAAGTTTAGGTCAAGTTCGTTAACTGCTCTTTTTGATGCGTTAAATTCAATAGGAAGTAAAAGCAACTGAAAAAGCACGGTAACAGAAAACAGTATAACTCCTGCCTTTGCAAGTGCATCAGATATCATAAGACCTATAATGGCAAGTGGAAGCGCCATACCCGATGCAAATTTTACAACAGGAAGAATATAGTTTCTTATTTTAAGAGGCAAGTATCCTGCCTTATACTGCAGGGCATGACCTGCTTCATGACACGCAACACCAAGGGCTGCTATGGAATTATTATTATAAACCGGCTGAGAAAGGCTTATAATTTTTTTGCTTGAATTAAAATGGTCGCTTAAATATCCTGAAACGCTCACGATTGAAATATCATATATTTCGTTTTTATGAAGCATTTTCTCAACAATATCGTTTGATATAAATGATGTAGGAATAAGCGAATACTTGTTAAATGTAGATTTAACATAACTTTGCGCAACAAGTGCGAAAATAAGCGCAGGTATAACAAGTATCAGATAGTAAATATCCCCCATATATAAATTATACATAAATCTGCTCCTTTTTTAAGAGTTTGTAAAACGGTCTCCAGGCTCAAGTTTATGGCCAAGCATATATTCTGAAACGGTCATTTTTCTTGAATTTTCTGCGTGAAGTTCTTTTATATATAATATTCCTCCTCCACACACAATTCCAAGGCCTTTGTCTTCAATATATCCCCATATTTTGCCATAGTCGGTATCGTCTGTTTCTTCGCCTAAAAAGCCTTCGTATATTTTAATTTTTTTCCCGTCTAAATAAGTATAGGCAACAGGCGCAGGATTTAAACCTCTTAACATATTTATAATTTCTTTTGGACTCTTTGAAAAATCAATCAAAGCGTCTTTTTTCATAATCATAGGCGCATATGTTGCTTCTTCTTCGTTCTGGCGTATTCTTACATAACTTCCGTTTTTAATTTTTTGCAAGGTATGTTTTAAAAGTGATGCACCTAAAACTTTAAGTTTATCAAATAATGTTCCCGCAGTGTCATTTTCTTCAATAGGAATAGATGCCTTATACAGTATATCCCCTGTATCCATTCCTTTATCCATAAGCATTGTGGTAACCCCTGTTTCCTTATCTCCGTTTATTACACTCCACTGGATAGGGGCAGCGCCTCTTAATTTGGGCAAAAGAGAGCCATGCACATTTATACAGCCGAATTTCGGATAGTTAAGGATATATTCGGGAAGAATTTTGCCATATGCAACAACAACTATCACATCAGGTTTTATTTCATTAAGATACTCTGAAAGTTCAAAGTTTTTCAAAGATTCGGGCTGAAAAACAGGAATGTTTTTAGAAAGTGCATATTCTTTAACAGGAGAATATGTTACCTTATGGCCTCTTCCCCTTTGCCTGTCCGGCTGGGAAACAACCAAAGGAACTTCATACCCCTCGTTTATAAGCATTTCTAAACAGTCAACTGCAAAATCAGGTGTTCCCATAAAAATAACTTTCATATATAAAACCTCATTATTCTAAATATTCTGTAACTCTTTGTCTGAATAAAATTCCGTCAAGATGGTCAATTTCATGGCATAACGCTCTTGCTAAAAGGCCTGTGCCTGTAACTAAAACTTCGTAACCCTCTCTGTCCAAAGCACGAACCTGAACATTCATAGGGCGTTCTGTTACGCCTGACACGCCAGGAAGGCTTAAACATCCTTCAACTTCATATTGTTCGCCTGTTGAGCAAACTATCTCGGGGTTAATAAGTTCTAAAACTCCGTCTCCCACATCTATTACTACCACTCTTTTAAGTATTCCCACCTGAGGGGCAGCAAGTCCGACACCGTCTGCGTCATACATGGTTTCTTTCATATCGTCAAGCAGGGTTAAAATTCTTTCATCTATTTTTTCTACTATGCGTGATTTTTTATTAAGAACAGGGTCGCCCTCTTTTATAATATTTCTTATAGCCATAAGTTTTTACCTTTCTTTATATAGTTTTTAAATAATAGTGTGATAAGTGCTAATGTCTTTTCGTTAACTTCGTTATGATACAAAATCATTATAACATACTAACAGGGTTAATATCAATGGATAAGCCAATATCTTTAACTTTATAGTTTTTGTTATAGTAAACATAAAGGCTCTCTAAAATATGATTTAAGTTTTCAGAGTCTTTCCCCTTTATTAAAATTCTGAATCTGAACTTCTTTTTTATTTTAGGCAGGGGAGCATAATTCGGTTTATAAATTTTAAGTTCTTCATCGCTTAAATTAAGATTAATTTTAGAGTTTCTTAAAATTTTATAACAGTCTTTAATAAGTTTTTTGCCAAGTTCTTCATTTTCGCTCTGACAAATTATGTTTATTATATCACAAAAAGGAGGAAAATTCATCTCTTTTCTTAAATTTATTTCTGTATTATAAAATTCTTCATAATTTCCGTCTTTGGCAAGGCGGATAACATAATGCTCTGGGCTGTATGTCTGAATTATTCCTATGCCCTTTTTATCTCCTCGACCTGCTCTTCCTATTACCTGAGTAATCTGGGAAAATGTCCTCTCAAGTGAACGGTAGTCTTCCATATAAAGCCCTCCGTCTGCCGCAAGAACTGCAGAAAGAGTTACATTTTTAAAATCAAGGCCCTTGGTTATCATCTGAGTACCAAGGAGTACATTTATATTCTCATTTTCAAACTTTGTTAAAATCTTTTCGTGAGAGAATTTTTTATAAGTAGTGTCTGCATCCATTCTGATCATACTGGAATTTGGAAAAAATAATTTAAGTTCATCTTCTATTTTTTCAGTACCTTTTCCAAAATGCTTTATATATTTACTCTTACAGTCAGGACATTCTAAAAACAAATCTCTTTCATATCCGCAGTAGTGGCAGATAAGACGGTTACTGTTATTATGATAGGTAAGCGAAACATCGCAGTCAGGGCATTTTGCAACATAACCGCAACTTCTGCAACTTACAAAAGTGGAATATCCTCTTCGGTTGATAAAAAGAATGCTTTGCTCTTTTTTATCAATTCTTTCTTCAAGTTCTTTTTTAAGTAAAGATGAAAACGGAGAAAAATTACCCTCTTTAAGTTCCTTTTTCATATCTACAATATAAACTTCGGGAGTATTTTTATTATTTGTTCTTTTTGTAAGTGTTATAAGCTTATAATTGTTATTAACAGCGTGATAATAACTTACAACAGACGGAGTGGCAGACGCTAAAATTAAAGTTGCATCATCTGCTTTCGCCCTTACTTTTGCAATTTCAATAGTGTCATACTTAGGAAATGTGTCCGACTTATAGGAGTTTTCATGCTCTTCGTCAATAACAATAACGCCCACATTTTCAATAGGTGCAAATATGGCAGACCTTGCACCGATAACAATATTGATTTTTCCCTGTTTTATCATTTTATACTGATCGTATCTTTCCTCTTTGGAAAGCCCTGAATGAATAACACAAACGCATTTGCCGAATCGGTTAAAAAACCTTGTAACCATCTGGGGAGTAAGAGAAATTTCAGGAACAAGAACTATTGCATTCTTTCCTTTTTTAATATGTTCTTCTATAACCTGAAGATAAACTTCCGTCTTTCCAGACCCTGTTATTCCGTGCAGAAGATAGGTTCCAAATTCTTTTTTTAATATTGTATAAATAGCCTTTTTCTGCTCGTCGGTAGGGGGCAACTTTTTATCTTTTATAAACTCTCTTTCTAAAAATGGGTTTCTTAAAACTTCCCTTTCGGATATACTTAAAAACCCTAAAGAAACAAGTTTTAATATAGCATTATAAGATGCTTTGGTATATCCTCTTAAATCGGATAAGGTCATACTTTTAGTATTTGTAAATGCAGTAAGTATCCTTATTTCCTGTTTGTTTCTTTTATTGTTTTCAATATATTCGTCGATCTCTTTATTTGTTTTTTCTTTGGATACAATCTTTATTTTCTTATCTTTTATAGACTCTTCGTGGATACTTTTTATATCTATAATATCCCTTTCTTCCATTGATAAAAGAAGAGAACGAAGTTTCTTAATTTTAAGTTTTTCTTTTAAAGCGTTATAGGTGCATCCGTTATATTTATATAATACTGATATTATTTCTTCTTCGTTCTTACTAAGAGGGGCAGCATCAGGGTTTTTTAAATAAATCTTTTCGTCAACAAAAGTTTTTAAGCCGCTTGGCATATTAAGTTTTAAGGCATCAAAGTAGGTGCATAAATATTTTTTACGCATAAACTCTGCGATTTTAAAGCCGGTTTTTGTAATAACGGAAGAATTATCAATAACCTCTTTTATTTTTTTAACATTTTCATAGTCTGCATTTTCTTTATAAACATTAAAAACAATCCCTTCGGTCATTCCATAGTTTCCAAAAGGGATTATAACTCTTTTTCCTACTTCTATGTCATTTTCAAGTTCACTTGGCACTTCGTAACAGAAAAGACGGTCAAGTTCATATGCTTTTTTGGTTATAACTATATCTGCAAACATAAAAACAGTCCTTAAATATAATATTATATATTATAATAACATATAAGGAACACATTTTCAAGTTTTTAATAAAGGTCTGAAATTCTCGCTCTTCCCCCTTTTTCAATAAGCCCTTTTATAATTTCCCCCTCTGAAAATGTTTTTACAATTTTTCCTTCGTCAATTACTGAAAAAATATGATATCTCATATAAGAAAGTTCATAAATAACCTTTCTTAAAGGGTAATTTTTATTTACTGCAATATATTTGACAGGTATTTTTTCAATATCCTTATTTTTCTCTTTATATTCTGATATTTCCTTTAGTAAATAACGCTGAGTATGATTTTTTTCGCCTAAAAGGTTATAAAATAAAAAGGCGGAAATTATACAATACGAAAAATTAAACCGTGTTTTATATAAAATAACTACACCCAGAATAAAAAGAACTGTACTTATAATTTTAGTCAGCATAACCAAAAAGCGAAAACTTAGTATATATCCCTTTTTTGGTGTAAGATATGCCCTTAAAATACGCGCTCCGTCTAATGGATAGGCAGGGATAAGGTTAAATATTGCAACTGAAAGATTTGCATATATAAAAAAATGGCTCTTATTTAAAAATAAAAATGCAAAAAACGCAATAATAAAGTTTACTAACGGTCCGCCAAAGGCAACATAAATTTCATCCTTTTCATTTTTATAAAAATCTTCTTTAAGATTAATGGAAATTCCAAATGGTTCAATTTTTATGTATCTTAGTAAAATACCTCTTTTTTTAATCATAAAAAGATGCCCTGCTTCGTGAAAAAGTAGGGTTGCAAAGGAAAGAAAAAACTCTTTAAAATATCCTAAAAGTATAAAAATTAAAAGAACAGGAAAAAACAGAGGGTTTACCTTTATGTTTTTCATTTAAGATAATCCTCCGGATTCTGATGCTCCCCTTCTTTTCTTATTTCAAAATGAAGATGAGGGCCGGTAGATTTTCCGCTTGAGCCTGAAAGAGCAATTACTGTGTCTTTATCAACTCTGTCTCCGCATTTTACTTTTTGCAAAGAAAGATGACCGTAAAGAGTGGCAAAATTTCTTCCGTGGTCTATCATTATAAATTTTCCGTAATACTCATTTTCTTCAACCCTTGTAACCACACCCTCTTCTGATGCGAAAACTTCGGTGTTAAGAGGTGCATTTATATCTATCCCAAGATGCATTGCGGGTGTGTTTGTTACAGGGTCCATTCTTTCTCCAAAAGGCGAGGTTATAACATCATTTACAGGCAGGTTAAAAACCCTTTGCCCCAGAGTGTAAAAACGGACAGTTTTTTTAATATCTTCTATCATAAGGGTATAATCGCAGTCATTAGTAAAGAGAACGTTTAAGGTTTTGTTTAAAGCCACAGGGCTTAATTTAAGAAAAACAAGCACTGTAAGTAAAACTATTGCACCTATCATTTTATAATTTAAAGGCTTTTTATCCACCTTTGATTTTACCCTTTTCTTTTTATTTTTCATACACATTCCTCCTTATATTTAAATGTATATTTGATTTGTCCCAAAATTATTAAAAAAACTTGAAATGATAGGTTTTTTTTGGTATAATACAAGATGAAAAAATATAGTGATTGAAAGTGAGAAATTATGTTTTTTAAGTCAATAGAAATGACCGGATTTAAGTCTTTTCCGGATAAAATCGATTTAAGTTTTGAAAAAGGAATAACTTGTGTAGTAGGGCCTAACGGAAGCGGTAAAAGTAACATTTCCGACGCTATAAGATGGGTTATGGGTGAGCAGAGCATCAAAACCCTAAGAGGCGGAAAAATGGAAGATGTTATTTTTTCTGGTACTCAAAAAAGAAAACCGCTTGGTTTTTGCGAAGTAAGTCTTACAGTTGATAATAAAGACAGGGGCCTTAACATAGATTTTGATGAAGTTTTAGTTACAAGAAGAATTTTCCGTTCGGGAGACAGTGAGTATTACATAAATAAATCTCAATGCCGCCTAAAAGACATTCAGGAACTTTTTATGGATACAGGGCTTGGGAAAGACGGATATTCTTTAGTAGGTCAGGGTAAGATCGATAATATTATTGCAGGTAAACCGTCTGAAAGAAGAACTTTTTTTGAAGAAGCCTGTGGTATTTCAAAATACCATCATAAAAAAGACGAAGCGGAAAGAAAACTTAATAATACAAATGATAATATAACAAGGCTTAACGATATTATAAACGAACTTGAAGTAAGGTTAGAGCCTCTTAAAATTCAGTCTGAAAGAGCAAAGAAATTCCTTGTTTTAAGAGACGAGTTAAAAGAGTTGGAAGTTAACGTATGGCTTAGAAATTACTATGAATATAAAGAGAATTTAAATAAGATTAAAAACGATTATGAAGATTCTTCAAAATGTTTGGAGTCTACAAAATCAGGGTTAGAAGAGTTAGACAAAAAAATTGAAGAACTTTCAGTTTTGTCCCGTAATTTGCAGGAAGAAAATGATAAACTTGTAGGGGAAAACTATAATTTAGAGTATAATATAAAAACTTTTGAAAACCAGATAGAAATTTCTAAAAACAATATCAGCCACGAAGAAGAAAATATTAAAAGGCTTTGTGGGGAAAAGGATGAAATTTTAACTAAAGTTTCTTCTTTTGATATAAATAAGGAAGAGTTAGAAAAAAGAGCCACCCTTTTAAGAAATGAAAAGGAAGCGCTTGAAAAAGAGGCAAATGAACTTACCGAGCGTTTAAATAAAGTTCTTTTGGATATTACATCTCATAACTCACATCTTTCTAAGTTAAAACTAAGCCTTGTAAACTTAAACAGTGAACTTATAACTTTAGGCGCAAACAAATCTTCAATAATTACTCTTAATGAGTCTTTAAAAGAAAGAATAGAACTTAATTTAGTTGGCATAAAAGAAAAAGAAGAAAAAGTTGAAGAGTTAAATAAAGAGATTAAAAATGCTACTAACGCTCTTGACGATATTGACACTAAGGAAAAAAATCTTAAGAGTGAACTTGAAAAAGAATTAAATCTTAAAATTAAAAAGGAAGAAAAATTAAAAGAACTTAATCTTTCTTATAACGAAGTTTTAAACAGTAGCGAGAGAGCAAAAAACAGACTGGATATGTTAAAGGACCTTGAAAATAATTTTTCAGGCAGTCCTAAAGGGGTTAAAGAACTTTTAAACACACTTCCTGACGGTGCAAAACTCTTTGGCACAGTTTCATCCCTAATTAAAACAAGTAATGAATATGCAAAAGCAGTAGACGCAGCGCTTGGTGGAGCAGCCTCCAATATAGTGTGCGAAAATGAAAATGATGCAAAAGCATCGATTTCTTATCTTAAGAAAAATAAACTTGGCAGAGTTACCTTTATGCCTTTGCACTCTGTAAAAGCCACATCCTCTATAAAAGAAGATTTATCTGGGGAAAAGGGCTTTATCGGCATGGCAAATACCCTTGTTGAATTTGATAAAAAATATGAGAAGATTGTTGACAGTCTTCTTCTTAGAGTTGCAGTTTTTTCTGATATGGACAGTGCAATTTCTGCCACAAATAAATTTAAACATTCCTTTAAGGCTGTTACATTAGGCGGAGAAATATTTAATATAGGCGGTTCCATAACCGGCGGCGAATATAAAAACAGCACCGGTAAAATGCAGAGAATGGCTGAAATTGACTTAATTAAAAAAGAATTAGAAAAGTTGTTAGATAAAAAAGATGCCTTAGATGAGGAAATTAAAAAATATCAGGAAGAGTCAGAATTAACTAAGGAAATTCTTTTGGCAAAAGAAGAAGAAAAGAAGAATTTAAATCAGAAAAAAATTGAACTTCTTTCCTCCCTTAAATATAATAAGGAAATGTATTATTCTCTTACCGAAGACATTAAGTCGGTCAAGGATGATATTAAAGGGATAGAAGAAAAAATAGAAGAAAATAACAAAAAACAAACAGAGATTGACCAAGAAAAAGACGAAATCAATGTAAAGATTTCATATCTTGAAAAGGAAATAGGTACTCTTGATTCAGGCTTTTTAAAGGTTAATGAAGAAAGAGACGCACTAAACGAAGAAATAAACGGTTTAAGATTTAAAATTGCCGAAAAGAGCAAAGACCTTGATTATGAACTTGATAAAATAAACTTAATAGCATCACAAAAAGATGCATTTTTAAGCGATGTTAAGATTAAAGATGATATGATTCTTAAGTTAAGGGAAAAAATCGAAGACATCGGCGAAGAAATAGAGTTTAGAAAAAATCAGATTACCGATGCAAAAGAAAGCATTAAGGAATTTGAAGAAAAAATCAAGGAAAACAGGGCTAAAAAAGAAACTACCGAGAGTGAACTTTTATCCTGTCAGAAACTTTCAAAAGACGAAAGAGAAAAGTTTATCACACAAAACGAAGCACATACAAAACTTGAGATTAAGTATAATAAAATTAACTCGGATATTGAGCAGACTGTGAGTAACCTTTGGGATAGTTACGAACTTACCATAACTTGCGCAGAAGAAATGAGAAAAGACATTGGTAAAATTCAGGATGCCTTAAGAAAAATATCTGATCTTAAGAATAAAATAAGAGGTCTTGGCAATATAAATATAGATGCCATTGAGGAATATAAAACAGTCAGCGAAAGATATGAATTTTTAACAGGCCAGAGAAATGATTTAATGCTTGCCAAGGATAATTTAGAAACTATTATATCCGATATGGTAAAACTTATGAGGGATATATTCAGTAAGCAGTTTAAACTTATTGCCGACTCTTTTAACGAAACATATATTGAACTTTTCGGCGGAGGACGAGGCGAGTTAAAACTTACCGAGCCTGATAATATATTAGAAAGCGGCATTGAAATTGAAGTTCAGCCGCCAGGAAAGAAACTTACTACAATAAGTCTTCTCTCAGGTGGGGAAAAAGCATTTACTGCTATTGCGCTTTTATTTGCAATTATCAAGGTTAAGCCTACTCCTTTCTGCCTGTTTGACGAAATTGAAGCGGCACTTGATGATAACAATGTTTACAGATATGCCGATTATCTTGAAAAATTCAAAAAGAACACCCAATTTATCGTTATCACTCACAGAAGGGGTACAATGGAAGCGGCAGATACTTTGTACGGTGTTACCATGCAGGAAAAGGGTGTTTCCAAACTTATTTCTTTAAACATTGACGAAGTTGAAAAAGAGGGAGAGAAAAAATAATGGCTTTTTTTGACAGATTAAGGTCAGGCCTTACAAACACAAGAAACGCAATTAAAGGCAAGATTGACGATGTGTTTTCGGTGTTTAAAAAGGTAGACGAAGAACTTTATGAAGAACTTGAAGAAGCGCTTATTACAGCAGATGTGGGCGCATATACTTCAATGGAAATAATAGATATATTAAAAGACAGAGTAAAAGAAAATAAATTAACCGAATCAGAAGAGGTAAAAGAAGAATTATTCGAAGTTATTTCAGAAATACTAAATGAAAATGATAACACTCTAAAACTTAATACAAAACCATCGGTTATCCTTGTTGTAGGGGTTAACGGAGTGGGAAAAACCACATCTATCGGTAAACTTGCCCATTTTTTTAAAGAAGAGGGCAAATCTGTAATGCTTGCGGCAGGAGATACATTCAGAGCAGCAGCAAGCGAGCAGTTAAAAATATGGGCAGACAGGGTAGGTTGCCCTATTGTCAAGCATACTGAGGGGGCAGACCCTGCAGCAGTTGTCTTTGATGCTATCACATCTGCCAAAGCAAAGGGTACTGATATACTTATATGCGATACTGCAGGAAGACTGCACAATAAGAAAAATCTTATGGACGAACTTAATAAGATATACCGAATTATAAAAAGAGAACTTCCCGACAGTGATTTAGAAACCCTGCTTGTAGTTGACGCTACAACAGGGCAGAACGGAGTTATTCAGGCACAGGAATTTACCAAACAGACAGAGGTTACAGGAATAATTTTAACTAAACTTGACGGTACTGCAAAAGGTGGTATTGTTCTCTCTATCTGTAAGGATAAAAACATTCCTGTTAAGTTTATCGGAGTGGGAGAAGCAAAGGAAGACTTTATGAAGTTTGATTCCGGGGAGTTTGCAAAAGCGTTAGTATAAAAAAGAAAGGAAAATGATATGGAAAGAAGAATTCCCGCAAAAGTTTATATAACTTTTGGAATAATTGCTCTTATTTTAATATCTTTGATATCATGCTTTAATATTTATTTTGAATATAATGCTTATAAAGAAATAGGCGAAAACTTTTTAGAGGTTTTCTTTACTAATTTTAAAGTAAAACTTATTTTTCAAGCATTAAGTTTTATTCTGGTGTTTGCCTTATCCTTTATGAGTATTTTATTCTTATCAAAGAATTTAAGAAAAATAGATTCGCTATACGATTTTTTAAATAAAAAGAGCGTAGTTCTTCTTGTTTCTGCCCTTTTGTCAGGCGTAATAAGCGTTATGTTTCAGGTGGCAGTTTATGATAAGTTCTTATTATTTAAAAATGCTTCACTTTTAGAAGTCTCTGACCCTGTATTTAATAAAGATTTGGGATATTATATTTTTAAATGGCCTTTTTACTCTGCAGTGTTTGACGCTTTAACAGGTGTCTTCTTCCTTATATTTGCAGGGGTTTTAATTCTTTATGTATTTTTATACTTAAGACTTGGAATTACTGATATAGGAAATATCTTAAACGAAAAGGAAATTATAATTCATAATATTGTAAACTTTATTTTAGTTGTGATATGTAAAGTTATTTCCTTAAAATTTGATGCTTATAATATGCTTTATAATAACAATGCATCCTTTACAGGTGCAGGGTACACAAGCGTAAACATCTGGCGCCATTATTATAATATTATTCCGTATGCTTTAATTATTGCGTTGGTTTTGGGTATTATTCTATACTTTAAGAAAAAAAGGAAATTGGCAGTTTCAATGATTTTAGTATATCCTTTAATTTATATAGGCTTTAGCGTTACTGCCTTTTTTACCCAGAGTTTTATTGTTAACCCGTCTGAGATTTCATTAGAAAGAGAATATATTTTAAGAAATATAGAATATACAAGAGCGGCGTATAAGGTTAATGAAATTAAAGACGAAGTCTTCCCTATTGAGTATAATCTTACAGCCGAGGATTTAAACGAAGAAAAAAATACAGTATCTAATACAAGAATAATTGACTATCCGTCAACCTTAAAAGCTATAAATCAGGTTCAAAGCATCAGAAACTATTATAAATTTAACGACCTTGATATAGTTAAATATGATATTTTAGGAGAGCCTACTGCAGTAGGTATTGCCACCAGAGAATTTAATCTTGAAAATATCAAGGAATCTGCTCAGTCTTTTATAAACAGAAGATTAAGATTTACTCACGGTTTTGGTATTGCGGCAGTTTCTGTAAATTCAGTAACAAAAGAGGGTCAGCCTCAGTTTTTTGTAAAAGATATTCCATCTCAGTCGTCAGTTTCAGAACTTAATGTTACCCAGCCGAGAATTTATTTCGGAGAAACGGATAACGACTATGTAATTGCAGGTTCTAAGTATAAAGAACTTGACTATTCTTTAGGAGATACCGATGTTGAATATTCCTACACAGGAAGTGCAGGGATAAGGATGACACCATTAAATAAAGTTTTATATTCACTTTATTTAGGCGATTTCCAACTTTTAATTTCCAACTATGTAGACGAAAACTCAAAACTTTTAATAAACAGTAATGTCTGTGAGCGTGTTAAAAAAGTTGCACCGTTTTTATCGGTTGATAATGACCCTTATATGATTATTGACAAAGACGGAAGCCTTAAATGGATAGTAAACTGCTATACTAAAACAAGATACTATCCTTATTCAAAATCTCTTATAATATTCGGCGAAGAAATAAATTATATAAGAGAATCGGTAAAAGCAGTTGTAGATGCGTATAACGGAGATGTTAAATTCTATATTACAGATAAAAATGATGCGATTGCCAATACTTATAAAAAGATTTATCCGTCATTTTTTGAAGATGAGGATTTACCTCATAGTTTAAGTGAGCATCTTCAGTATCCTGAAGCAATATTTAATGCACAGTCGGAAATACTAAAAAGATACCATACAAAAAACCCTGAAATATTCTATAATAAAACAGACCTATGGAGTTATGCAAAGGAAAAATATGAGGGAGAAGAAAAGAATGTAAGCCCTTATTATAGTATAATGACTACCTTTAAAGAAAATGGCGGACTTGTTTTAATGATTCCTTATACAATGTCCGGCAAACAGAATTTAGTTGGCTGGCTTGCTGTTAACTGCGATAAAGAGGGATATGGGGATATGATTTTATACACATTCCCTAAAGGCGAAAATATCTACGGTGTTATGCAGATGGAAAATAAAATAGATAACGACCCTGAAATTTCAAGGGAAATGACTCTATGGGGGCAAGGCGGAAGTACAGTTATAAGAGGAAATATGCTTACTATCCCTGTTAAAAATTCTCTTATATATATCGAGCCTGTGTATATTTCTTCAGGAACTCAGAGTTCTATGCCTGAACTTAAGAGAATAATTGTTGCATATAATAATGAAATAGTTATGGAAGAAACTTTGGAAAAAGCACTGTCTAAACTTTTTGATTATAATATGGATAATGTATTGATACCGGATGACAAAGTGGAGGAAAATATAGAAAACGAAGAAACAGGCAACACTAAAATACTGGTAGAACTTTATGATAAACTTAAAAGTTCAATGCAAAATGGCGACTGGAAAAACTTTGGCTCAGCCTTTGATGAACTTGAAAAAGAAATAGAAAAAATAAGATAATATTAAAAATAGCCAAGTGTCCTTTGAAAACACTTGGCTATTTGATTATAAATTTAATTTAATACTTTAAGAATTGCATCAGGTTTACTTATTATTACATCTGCACCAGAATCGGAGAGTTCTTTAAAGTTTCTAAACCCCCATAAAACGCCCACGGTATAAAGATTTGCATTTTTCCCTGTTTTAATATCGGTTGATGTATCGCCTATAAATATACATTCATAGTCTTTAACATTAAAAAAGTCCATAATTTCATAAACTGACTGAGGGTCAGGCTTAAGAGGTGTATTTTCTCTTTGCCCTAATACAAGGTCAAAAAAATCATTGCCAAATAGTTTTTTGGTTACATCCACTGTTGCAAAGTGGGGTTTGTTTGAAAGTATGGCTATTTTTATGCCTTTTTCTTTTATTTTTTCAAGCGTTTCTTTAAGATATGGGAAAATGGCAGTTTTATATGTAGGGTCCTCATTATAACTTTTCATATAAAAATCATATAGTTTTTTATGTAAATTGGGGGTATATGCCCCAATATCTTCTAACATTCTTAAAGTTAAATTTTTTGCTCCCTCGCCTGTAAAATATTTATATTTGTCTTTTTCAAGTTGGGGTAATCCAAACTTTTCTAAAGATAAGTTTGCGTAATAAGAAATGGTTGAAATAGTATCAAGCACCGTTCCGTCAAGGTCAAAAATCATAAGTTTTATCATTTTTCTTTCCTTTCTGATTAAGTAGACCACTAAATAAAACTAAACAACAATAGAAAAAGTGATATTCTGCATTTTATGCAGAGTGATATTTTTAATAATCTAAAAGTGATATTAAAACCTTTGGTTTTAGTGATATTTTATCCGCCTGTAAACTGACGAAGTCAATATCACTGCAAAGCAATATCACTTACAAAGTAAATATCACTCGCATTAAGGCGAATAAAACTGCCAAGTGTACAAAAAGCACACTTGGCTGTATTTCGGACTTTTTAATTTTAAATATTAGTTTGTGTAGTTATCAAAATATCCCTGAACAAGTACAACAGGTGTTCCCTTATCCCCTGAGCCTGATGTTAAATCACAAAGAGAACCGATAAGGTCAGTAAGCTGACGAGGAGTTGTACCCTGAGACGCCATATTTCCAACCAAGTCGTTATCTTTTGAACGAATACTTTTTGAAATTGCTTCTTTTAGTTCATCTCCTGATAAATCTTTAAAGTCATTATCTGCAAGATATTTAAGTTTAAGTTCGCTTGGTGTACCTATAAGTCCGTCTGTAAATGCAGGAGAAACAACAGGGTCTGCAAGTTCCCATATTTTACCCTGAGGGTCTTTGAAAGCACCGTCTCCATATACCATAACTTCAACGTGTTTTCCTGTTGCATCTTTAATTTTTTCCTGAATGTCTAAAACTAACTGTTTGCATTCCTGAGGGAAAAGTTTAATTGTATCTTCAGTAGACTTGTTTGAGCCAAGTAAACCGTATTTTTCGTTATAACCGCTACCGTCAACTGATGCAGTTAAAATATCATCAAGTCCGCAAACAGTTTTTGCACCGTTTTCTTTTAAAATTCTCTTAGTACGGTTTCTTGAATGGATATCACAGGTTAATACACAGTCGGCATAGTTAAGAATAGTTTTTGCATGGTTGGCAAAAATAATTTCTGCCTCTGCTCCCTCTTCTTCTATTATTCCTTTATAGTATTCAACATAATCAATGCCTGTAAATTCGTGTTTATTTTCTCCGAATAATTCTCTGTATTTTTCTAATGATAATACATCTGAATATGGGTTAATTCCCGCATCGTCTATTTTATCAAGGCTTACTAACCCGTTACCAACCTCGTCTGACGGATAACTTAACATTAAAACAATTTTTTTAGCACCTCTTGCAATACCTCTTAAGCAAATTGCAAAACGGTTTCTTGAAAGTATAGGGAATATAACGCCAACAGTTTCTCCGCCTAATTTTTCTTTAACATCTTTTGCAATATGGTCAATTGAAGCATAATTACCCTGTGAACGCGCAACTATTGATTCAGTTACAGAGATAACATCTTTATCGTTGATTTCAAAGTTTTCATACTCTGCTGCTTCAAGAACGCTTGATGCAACAATTGCTGCAAGGTCGTCCCCCTGTCTTATAATAGGGCATCTTATGCCTCTTGAAACTGTGCCCACTCTTCTTTCAAATGATTTCATTTAATCACATCTTTCTATATAAATTTCAATAATTTACCAAAATTTTTTTGCTATACAATTATAGCACTATTCTGCCCTGATTTCAACAAAAAATTATAATTTTTATTTAATTTTTTATAAAGTTAAATACTGATAAATTTAAAACCCCGTAATACCTAAAGTATAACGAGGTTTTATAAAAAATTATATTTTGTAGTCTAATTTAAACTTTTCTCCGCAACCGTAGTTTTCATAAACATAATCAATGTCTTTATCCCCTCTTCCTGAAAGACAGGCAAGAATTGAGCCTGTTTTATGCTCTTTCGCGTATTTTAGAGCAAATGCAACAGCGTGAGCAGATTCTACTGCAGGGATAATTCCTTCATATCTTGATAGCAGGAAGAATGCTTCCATTGCTTCTTCATCGGTTACTGCTTCATAATGAATTCTGCCTGTATCTTTTAGATAAGCATGTTCAGGGCCAACACCAGGATAGTCAAGACCGCTTGCAATAGAATATACAGGTAAAGGTTCTCCCTGTTCGTCCTGTAGAAGATAACTTTCAAAACCGTGAAGTTTTCCCTTTGTGCCGAATTTCATTGTGGCTGCATGGTCTCCTGCATTTTCCCCTTTTCCAAGAGGCTCAATACCGTAAATTTCTACAGGGTCTGCAAGGAACGGAGTAAACATACCGATAGAATTAGAGCCTCCGCCCACACATGCACATACAGCGTCAGGCATAATACCTGTCATATTTAAAAACTGGTCTCTTGCTTCGTAGCCGATAACAGTCTGGAAATCTCTTACCATCTTAGGAAACGGATGAGGGCCAAGAACAGAGCCGATGCAGTAAATAGCATCTTTATATTCTTTAAGATAAGCATCAAACGCTGCATCTACTGCTTCCTTAAGAGTTTTAAGCCCATGGGTAACAGGGATAACATTTGCTCCGAGCATTTTCATTCTTATAACGTTCGGATGCTGTTTTAAAATGTCTACTTCCCCCATATATATATCACATTTTAAACCAAAGTATGCAGCAGCAGTAGCAAGGGCAACCCCGTGCTGACCTGCACCTGTTTCTGCAATCAGTTTCTTTTTGCCCATAAATTTGGCTAAAAGACCTTCGCCCATACAATGATTAAGTTTGTGAGCGCCTGTATGGTTTAAATCTTCTCTTTTTAAATATATCTGGCAGTTTGAAAAAATCTTTGAAAGCCTTTCGCAGTGATAAACAGGAGTCGGTCTTCCTTGAAATTCTTTTCTTATTCTTCTTAGTTCATTTATAAACTGCGCAGAATGGCAGATAGATTCATAGGCTTCATCTGCTTCTTTAAATGCTGGAATAAGTTCATCAGGCAAAAATGCACCGCCATATTCCCCGAAATATCCGTTTTCATCAGGAAATTCTTTTAAATAGTTTTCAAACTCTCTGTATTTGTTCATAATTATAACTCCTCTTTTCACACTTATATAAAAAGAATAAAAATATTACACTAACATATAATATATACCAAATTTCTTTGATTTTCAAGTGTTTATAGTAATGAAATTCAAAATCTTTTATCTTTTCCTTTACTTAAGGTGCAATTTGTGTTAAAATATGGAAATATTAGATTTTAAACATAGGAGGAAACATATTATGGCAAAAAAATATGTTTATTTGTTTTCCGAAGGTGATGCTTCAATGCGTGAACTTTTGGGAGGAAAGGGTGCTAACCTTGCAGAAATGACCAAAATCGGTCTTCCTGTACCTCAAGGGTTTACAGTTACAACCGAGGCGTGTACTAAATATTATGAAGACGGTAGAGTTATAAATAATGAGATACAGGCAGAAATTATGGAATATATTGACAAGATGGAGGGTATTACCGGAATGAAATTCGGTGATAAGGAAAACCCTTTACTTGTTTCTGTTCGTTCAGGTGCAAGAGCATCTATGCCTGGTATGATGGATACTATTCTAAATCTTGGGCTTAATGAAGAAGTTGTTGAAGTTATGGCTTCAAAAAGCGGTAATCCTCGTTGGGCGTGGGACTGTTACAGAAGATTTATCCAGATGTATTCTGACGTTGTTATGGAAGTCGGAAAGAAATACTTTGAAGAACTCATTGATAAAATGAAAGAAGAAAAAGGTGTTTTGTTAGACGTTGAACTTACTGCCGACGATTTAAAAGACCTTGCAGGTAAATTTAAAGAAGAATATAAAAAGAAAATCGGAAAAGATTTTCCGTCCGACCCTAAAGAACAACTTATGGGCGCTGTTGAAGCAGTTTTTCGTTCATGGGATAATGACAGAGCAAATGTTTACCGTCGTGATAACGATATCCCTTATTCATGGGGTACAGCAGTAAATGTTCAGATGATGGCATTTGGTAATATGGGAGATGACTGCGGAACAGGTGTTGCCTTTACAAGAGACCCTGCTACCGGCGAAAAAGGTCTTATGGGCGAATTTTTAGTTAATGCTCAGGGGGAAGATGTTGTTGCAGGGGTCAGAACTCCTATGCCTATTTGTGAAATGGCTGATAAATTCCCTGAAGCGTTTAAAGAGTTTAATATAGTTTGCGAAACTTTAGAAGACCATTACAGAGATATGCAGGATATGGAATTTACCATTCAGGCAGGAAAATTATATATGCTTCAGACAAGAAACGGTAAAAGAACTGCAAAAGCGGCTCTTAAAATTGCCTGTGATTTAGTAGAAGAGGGAATGATAGATAAAAATGATGCTGTTGCAATGATTGACCCAAGAAACCTTGATACACTTTTACACCCTCAGTTTGATATAAAAGCAATAAAATCTGCAACTCCTATGGGAAAAGGCTTGGGCGCATCTCCTGGTGCTGCGTGTGGTAAGGTTGTATTTACTGCAGAAGATGCTGAAATTTGGAATAATAAAGGCGAAAAGGTTATATTGGTAAGACTTGAAACTTCTCCTGAAGATATAACCGGTATGAAAGCGGCTCAGGGTATCTTAACTGTAAGAGGTGGTATGACATCTCACGCTGCAGTTGTTGCCCGTGGTATGGGAACTTGCTGTGTATCAGGTTGCGGCGATATAATTATGGATGAAGAAAACAAAAAGTTTACTCTATCAGGAAAAACTTATAAAGAGGGAGATTATATCTCAATAGACGGTTCAACAGGTAATATATATGATGGTATTATCCCTACTGTTGACGCAGAAATAGTTGGAGAATTTAAAACTATTATGCAGTGGGCAGACGAAGTAAGAACACTTAAGGTAAGAACAAATGCAGACACACCTTATGATGCTAAAAAAGCAGTTGAACTTGGTGCAGAAGGTATCGGTCTTTGCCGTACAGAGCATATGTTCTTTGAGGCTGACAGAATTGCAGCATTTCGAGAAATGATTTGTGCAGATACTTTGGAAGAAAGAGAACGCTCACTTGAAAAAATTCTTCCTTATCAGCAGGGCGATTTTGAAGAACTTTATAAAGCGTTAAAAGGAAACCCTGTTACAATAAGATTTTTAGACCCGCCTTTACACGAGTTTGTTCCAACTGAAGAAGCAGATATCAAGGCACTTGCCGATGCACAGGGTAAATCTGTTTCAGATATAAAGGCAATTATTGCTTCCCTTCACGAATTTAACCCTATGATGGGGCACCGTGGTTGCAGACTTAGTGTAACATACCCTGAAATTGCAAAAATGCAGACAAAGGCAGTTATCCGTGCTGCAATAAATGTTAAAAAAGAGAATCCTCATTGGGCAGTTAAGCCTGAAATTATGATTCCTTTAACAGGCGAAGTTAAAGAACTTAAATATGTTAAAGATATTGTTGTTGCTACTGCCGATGAAGAAATCAAAAATTCAGGAATTGACCTTTCTTATGAAGTGGGTACAATGATTGAAATTCCAAGAGCGTGTCTTACAGCAGACGAAATCGCAAAAGAAGCAGACTTCTTCTGTTTCGGTACAAACGATTTAACTCAGATGACCTTTGGTTTCTCAAGAGACGATGCAGGTAAGTTCTTAGACGCTTACTATGATAAAAAAATATACGAAAATGACCCGTTTGCCAAACTTGACCAGACAGGCGTTGGTAAACTTATGGAAATGACAATTAAATTAGGAAAGGGAACTAAGCCTGAAATTCACTGTGGTATCTGCGGTGAACACGGTGGCGACCCTGTATCAGTTGAATTTTGTCATAAAATCGGTCTTGACTATGTGTCATGTTCACCATTTAGAGTGCCTATTGCAAGACTTGCGGCAGCACAGGCAGCCCTAAAAGACTCAAAATAATTGGAGATGTTAAAAAAGTCTGGAACGCAAAAAGTAAATAAAATTAAATATTTAAATATTCATAATATATAAGGGTAATTGTAAAAAGGTAAAGATTTTTAAGAAACTTAAAAATCTTTGGAATTGAAAACTTTTTGCTATGAACAAACTTAGCCACTCGCTGTATCTCATACAGCGTCGGGTAACCCAAAGTAAAACTTTGGCTAAGTTTGTCCATTCCAAACATTTTTACCTATCTCCATATGAACGAATAAAGGACTGTTCAAAAAGTATCAACTTTATGAACAGTCTCTTTTTTAAGATGTTAAAAACCCTTGATTTTGTGTTTTAAGTTATGTTATACTACTATATAAGGATATTTTTTAATGTTAACGGAGGAAATTATGGCAAAAGAAGAGTATGGTAATTCCAGTATTTCTGCCTTAAAAGGGGCAGACAGAGTCAGAAAAAGACCTGCAGTTATTTTCGGTTCGGATGATATCGAAGGTTGCAAACATGCTTTTTTTGAAATACTTTCCAATTCAATAGACGAAGCAAGAGAGGGTTACGGAAAAGTAATTGAAGTAAGAAGATATCTTGACCATTCCATTGAGGTTGAAGACCATGGGCGAGGTATACCGGTTGATTACAACCCTGTTGAAGAAAGATTTAACTGGGAACTTGTATTCTGCGAACTTTATGCAGGTGGTAAGTATAACAATACTGACGGGGAAAACTACGAATTTTCTTTAGGTTTAAACGGTCTTGGAAGTTGTGCAACACAGTATTCTTCAAGATATATGGATGTTACTGTTAAAAGGGATAACACTCTTTATACCCTTCATTTTGAAAAGGGCGAAAATATCGGAGGGCTTAAAAAACACGAGCCAAAAGATAAAAAAACAGGAACAATAATAAGATGGCTTCCTGATTTAGATGTATTTACCGATATAAATATTGAACTTGAATATTTTATAACTGTTATGAAAAAACAGGCAGTTGTAAACCCTGGTATAACTTTTAAATTATTTAACGAAAAAGAAGACGGAAGTTTTGAGCAGTTTGATTTTCAATATAAAGACGGGCTTATAGATTATATAAAAGAGATAAACGAAGATAAAGAGTTTACTTCTATTCATTCCATTTCCTGCGAAAGGATGGGGAAAGACAGAAGCGATAAACAGGACTATAAGGTTAAAATGCACTTTGCATTTTGCTTTAATAATCATATCAATCTTTTAGAATATTATCATAACTCAAGTTTCTTAGAGCATGGAGGCTCTCCTGACAAGGCAGTAAGAAATGCTTTTGTTTATGCTATTGATAAACAGATAAAACAGGTTGGCAAATACACAAAGAACGACTCGAAAATTAACTTTAATGATATTGAAGACAGTTTAGTTCTTGTTTCCAACTCTTTTTCCACCTATACTTCATACGCAAATCAGACTAAAAAGGCAATTACCAATAAATTTATTCAGGATGCTATGACCGACTTTTTAAAAGAGCAACTTGAAATTTATTTTGTGGAAAACCCAAAAGAAGCAGAAAAAATAGTTGAGCAGATTCTTATAAATAAAAAGAGTAGAGAACATGCAGAAAAAGCCAAACTTAATATAAAAGGAAAACTTACATCCAAAATAGATATAACAAATAAGGTAAATAAGTTTGTAGACTGCAGAACAAAAGATGTGGAAAAAAGAGAAGTCTACATTGTGGAAGGTGATTCGGCTAAGGGATCTTGCGTTCAGGGAAGAAATGCAGAGTTTCAGGCTATAATGCCTATTCGAGGTAAGATTTTAAACTGCTTAAAAGCCGAATATGACAAGATTTTTAAAAGCGAAATTATAACCGACTTAATGAGAGTATTAGGATGCGGAGTTGAAATAAATCTTAAGCATACAAAAGACTTATCTGCTTTTGACATTGATAAACTAAGATGGGACAAGATTATAATATGTACCGATGCCGATGTTGACGGATTCCAGATAAGAACTCTTATTTTAACTATGATTTATCGTCTTGCACCAACATTGATAGAAAAGGGAAAGGTGTATATTGCAGAGTCCCCTCTTTTTGAGATTACATCAGGCAAGGACACATTTTTTGCCTATAACGAAAGAGAAAAGAATGAGATTATAGATAAAATCGAAGGCAAATATACCATCCAGCGTTCTAAAGGGCTGGGCGAAAATGACCCTGAGATGATGTGGAAAACCACAATGAACCCTGAAACAAGGCGTCTTATAAAAGTTATGCCTGACGATGCAAAAACTACTCAGGAAATGTTTGAACTTCTTTTAGGAGATAATATTCAAGGAAGGAAGGATTATATCAGAGATTTCGGTATGGACTATATGGAATATCTTGATATCAGTTAATAAGTATGAATTATACTCAAAAATCTATTGTATCAACACTTAAAACAAATTATATGCCATATGCAATGAGCGTTATTATTTCCCGTGCAATTCCTGAGATTGACGGTTTTAAACCTTCCCACAGAAAACTTTTATACACAATGTATAAAATGGGTCTTTTAAAAGGTACAAAAACAAAGTCTGCAAACATTGTAGGGCAGACTATGAAGTTAAATCCGCATGGGGATATGGCAATTTATGAAACTATGGTGCGTCTAACCCGAGGTAATGAAACCCTGCTTCATCCTTTGGTTGAATCAAAGGGGAACTTTGGTAAAGTTTACTCAAGGGATATGGCGTTTGCTGCACCCCGTTATACCGAAGCAAAACTTGAACCGATCTGTGCAGAAATTTTTAAAAACATAGATAAAGATACCATTGATTTTACAGATAATTATGACGGAACAATGAAAGAGCCGGTTTTACTTCCTGTTACTTTCCCGACTGTTTTGGTTAATGCAAATCAGGGTATTGCAGTAGGTATGGCGTCTAACATTTCAAGTTTTAATCTATCCGAAGTGTGTGATGCAGTTATTAATTACCTTAAAAATCCTGACTGCGATATTTTGGAATATATAAAAGCCCCTGACTTTTCTACAGGAGGGTATATTATATATGAAAAAGAGCAGATGGAAGAAATTTTAAGAACAGGCAGAGGCAGTTTTAAACTAAGAGCAAAATACCAGTATGATAAG
This sequence comes from Clostridia bacterium, assembly GCA_017554615.1. NCBI lineage: Bacteria > Bacillati > Bacillota > Clostridia > Clostridia bacterium. The sequence continues at coordinate 23,200 of JAFZHY010000026.1, read as the reverse complement.
AAGAATAATATAATAGAAGTAACCGAAATTCCTTACACAACAAGCATTGAAATAATAATGGAAAAAATAATCGAACTTGTTAAGGCAGGTAAGATTAAAGAGATAAACGATGTAAGGGATGAAACGGACATCAAGGGTTTAAAACTTGCTATTGATATTAAAAAATCAACCGACCCTGATGCACTTATGCTAAAATTATTTAAAATGACACCGCTTGAAGACAGTTTCCCTTGTAACTTTAACATTTTGGTTAACGAAATGCCTCAGGTGTTAGGTGTTAAAGAGATAATCGAAGCGTGGAGCGATTTTAGAATTTCGTGCGTAAAACGCCAGACAAGATATGAAATAGGCGTTAAAAGTGAAAGGCTGCATCTTTTAAACGGTATGAAGAAAATTCTTCTTGATATTGATAAAGCAGTTGATATAGTAAGAAACACAGAAGACGACAATCAGGTTGTTGAAAACCTTATGAAAGGGTTTAGTATTGATAAGGTTCAGGCAGAATATGTTGCAGAAATAAAATTAAGAAACCTTAATAAAAACTATATCTTAACCCGTCTTGCCGATATAGATGTACTAAAGAGGGAACTTGAAGAATTAAACGAACTTTTAGGCGATATTAAGTTAATTAAAAAACTTATAATAGGCGAACTTACCGAGATTAAGAAAAAATACGGTATGGAAAGAAAAAGCCAGATACTTTCGTCTGACAGTGTGGAAACATATTCTAAGGAAGAAGCAGTAGAAGACTATAACTTAAAGATTTATCTTACCAAAGAGGGCTATTTAAAGAAAATTCCTTTGGTATCCCTTCGTGCAGGAGGAGAGCATAAGTTAAAGGAAAATGACAAGGTAATAAAAGAGTTTGACGAAACAAATGTTGGCGAACTTATTGTTTTTTCATCCAAAGCAAATGTATATAAACTTAAGATTTCCACTATTCCTGACTGTAAGTTAAGCCAGATGGGCGAATATCTAAAGAGCGTTTTAGAATGTGAAGCAGACGAAGAAATTATAGATGTTTTCCCAAGTTATAAATATAAAGGAATGTTTTTATTTGCCTTTGAAAACGGAAAAATTGCAAAAATTCCACTTGAGTCTTACGAAACAAAGGCAAACCGTAAAAAACTTATCAATAGTTTCAGCTTAAAAGATAAACTTTGTAAGATTATTTATTTAAGTGAAGACTGCGATATGGTAATGTACTCAAACATAGGAAAAATTTTGGTATTTAACAGTTTAAGTATAAGCCCTAAAGCAACAAGGAACTCTGCAGGGGTTAATGTTATGACTCTTAAAAAAGGAGCAAAACTAAAGCGAATTGTAGAACTTTCAAAAACAAGGCTTAAAGAGCCTGATTATTACAGAACAAAAAATATTCCTGCTGTTGGATGTTTCCAGAAAAGCGAAGAAACACAGATAAGCCTTTTTGGAACTGATGAATAATATTAAAAGACCCCTGAAATGATTCAAGTCATTTCAGGGGTTTTAAATATTTCTTTAGATTGTCATATTGATAGCACGTTCTTTAGGAATTTCACTCTTAAGAGGTTTACCGTCTTTTAAGTAACCGTAGATTTCGTCAAGAATGTCATTTGCTATCCATCTGTATCTGTCAGTAGTAGGACCGCCCTGATGAGGAACAACGATAACATTGTCAAGGTCATAAAGCCCACCTGGAACGTATGGATGAGGTTCTTCCCAGAACACGTCAAGCACTGCTTTAAATCTGCCTGTTTTAAGTTCTTCTATCATAGCAGGTTCGTCTATAACCTTACCTCTTGCAGTATTGATTAAAAGTGCATCTTTTTTAATCATCTGTAAAAGTTCTTTTGAAATCATATTTTCAGTATGTTTATTCCATGCTGTATGTATAGAAATAATATCGCATGTAGAGAAGATTTCTTCTAAACTTGCTCTTTCCATATTATACTGTTTAAGTTTTTCGTCTGAAATTGCTCTTGAATAAACTTTTATTTTACAGTGGAAAGGCTGAAGCATTCTTGCAAGATGCTCTGCAATAGCACCAAAACTAACAAGACCGATTGTTCTGTCCATAACCCCTCTTCTTTCAGGAGTTTGTCTAACTATTGCCCAACCTTCGTCTTTATGTTCGTCTAATATTTTAACTATTGAGTCTAATCCTCTTAAACTCATCATCATATAAGCCAATGCACCCTCTGCAACAGATTCGGAGAAGTGAGTGTCATTTGCGCCTATAACTTTAATGCCTCTGTCATAAACATCTTCTGTAACTTGTCTTGCAACTGAACCTGCAAGATGAGCAATTATTTTTAGTTTTGGAGCATTGTCAAGAATTTCTTTTGTAAACTGGTTACTTCCCCAGCATGTAATAACAGCATCAACATCTTTAACTTTTTCAATAAGTTCTTCAGTAGTAAACTGACGGCCTGTTTCGTTCCAGATTACTTCATCAAACATACTCTCAACTTTTTTGATATTTTCTTCGCCGAAGAATACAAATTCAGGATTTGTATTTCCCCTGGTATTGGTCATAGATTCTTTTGTTGAACATATTAAAACTTTCATTTAAAACACAACCTTTTCTTCTTATTAAATATACAAAGTATCTTAAAAATTTTTAAATTATTCTTCACCTAAATAATTCTTGATTAAAACTTCCAATATTTCATCTCTTTCCAATGAACTTATAAGAACTCTGGAATTATTATGACTGGTAATATAAGTAGGGTCTCCCGAAATTAAATATCCGGTAAACTGGCTGATAGGGTTATACCCCTTTTCTTTCAAGGCGTTAAAAACCGTATCAATAATATATCTTGGGTCTTTTTCTTCTTTGTAATTAGGAATTAACCTTGTTTCACTCATAATAAGCCCTCCTTTTTTACTTATAATATATCATTTATAATGCTATTTCAATAGTTTTAGAATAATTATCAAAAATATTTTTTACTTTAAGATTTAAGCTCTATTCCCTCTTTGGCAAGGTCATTTATTATAGAGTTTGCAATTTCCATAACTTCTTCTCTTGTAAGAGTTCTTTCGCTGTGTGAAAACAGTATTCTTACAGTTATAGATTTTCCGTTTTCGTCTATATAAGTATCGGTTACCTTTACATTTTTAATAAGCGGACAAGCCTGTTTTTCTATTGCTTTTCCAATAGGTTCATACTTATCTGTAATAAATGAAAGGTCAATTTCCATTTCAGGGAAACGGGATGGTTCACTGTATGAAATACTTAAATTATCAAGTTTTGCAAATTCTTCCACATCAATTTCAAAAAATACAATGGAAGCCTTTTTATCAATCTTCTTAGAAACAGTAGGATGAACAATTCCCATCTTTCCAAGCCTTATATCGTTAACATAAATTCCGTTAAGGTTTTTAATGTGTTCGAAAGAATGTGTTGCTTCTTCCTTTTTAAATACAACCTGCTGATGTTTAATTTCGTCGCATAACAGAGCAACTATATCTCTTAATTTAAGGTAAAGAGTGGTAATATCGCTTTCTTTTGAGAAAAGAGTAACTGCAAGTTTCTTCTTTTCTATGCACATATTATCTTTATCAAGCCCTTCAATAACCCTGCCTATTTCAAATACGCCGAATTCCGGTAAAAAGCCTGTATTGTATTTAATCTGGCAAAGTTGAGTAGGAATAATGGAATTTCTGATTGTTTCAATGTTAGGGTTAGTGGCATTTAAAAGTTTTATGTTGTCTTCTACTTCAATGCCTAACGCCTTATATTCGTCATTATATGTCCAGATATAAGAATGAAGTTCATGAAGAGAATATTTTTTAACTAAAATATCCTTGATATTGTCTTCATCCTTTTTCTCAATATCTTCTCTTACAGGATATAAAGGTGATTTTGCAGTATTTATATCAAAATTATCATAACCGTAAATTCTTGTAATTTCTTCTATAATATCTGCCTTCATTGTAACATCTTTTGTGGCTCTGAAACTTGGAACAGATACTCTAAATTTATCATTTTCACATTCTGCCTTAAAGCCTAAAGATTTAAGAGTATTTAAAATTGTTTCATTTGAAATTTCGATACCTGTGTATTTATCAACAAATGCTTTATCAAATTCAAGGTTGATTTCGTCATATTTTTTAGCATACTCGTCAGTAAGAGATGATACAACTTTAACCTGAGGGTCAATTTTAAGAAGTAAATCTAAAAATCTTCCGATTGCAGGAACTGTCATTTCAGGGTCAAGGCTCTTTTCATATCTCATTGACGCATCAGTTCTGTGAGCAAGGCGAACGGTAGATTTTCTTACTGATACTGAATCAAAAGTTGCAGATTCTAAAGTAAGGCGTGTAGTATCTTCAACTATTTCGGACTCTAACCCTCCCATAATACCTGCAATGGCAACAGGAGTGTTATCGTTGCAAATCATAAGAGTATTTTCGTCAATATTTCTTTCAACTTCGTCTAAAGTTTTAAAAGTAAACGGTTTGTCAAACTTTTTAATTCTTATTTTTTCAACTTTTCTTGAGTCAAATGCGTGCATAGGCTGACCCATTTCAAGCATCATATAGTTTGTAAGGTCGGCAAGAAGATTTATTGATCTTTGACCGCAATAGAAAAGTCTTATTCTCATATTAACAGGGGATACATTTTTTGTAATGTTTTCAACCTGAATACAGGAATATCTTAAACATAGAGGGTCTTCAATCTTCATATCCACTTTTGGAAGATTATTATACAAAGATAAGTCAACACTTGGCAGTGGCTTTAACTCTCTTCCTGAAAGAGCAGCAAATTCTCTTGCTATACCGTAATGCCCCCAAAGGTCAGGACGGTTGGTTAAAGATTTATTGTCAACTTCAAAAACAATATCTTCTATTTCGTAAATATCTTTTAAGTCTGTACCGTTTTTAAATTCTATTGGAAGGTCCATAATACCACTGTTATCGTCAGACATTCCAAGCTCTTTTTCAGAACAGCACATTCCGTATGATGTGTAACCTGCAAGAGCGCGTGGAGCAATTTCTATTTCCCCTATTTTTGCGCCTACTTTTGCAAAAGCAGTTTTCATACCCACTCTGACATTAGGAGCACCGCAAACAACATCGGTAAGCGCACCGTCTCCTGCATCAACTTTTAAAAGATGAAGTTTTTTTGAATCCGGGTGGTCGTTTACTTCTTTGATTTCGGCAACAACTATGCCTGAAATATCACTGCCTTTAAAAAATATTTCGTTTTCAACTTCTGCAGTAGAAAGAGAAAACTGATTTATAAGTTTTAATTTATCAAGACCTTCTAAGTCAACAAAGTCTGATATCCAATTCATTGATAATAACATTAGCCTACCTCCTATTCGTCAAATGTAAACTGGGATAATGATTTTAAGTTTCCGCTGTTTAAATCTCTTATATCTTTTACCCCGTATTTCATCATTGCAAGTCTGGTTAAACCAAGACCGAAAGCAAAGCCTGTGTATTCTTCAGGGTCAATTCCCCCTGCCTTTAACACTTCAGGGTGAATCATACCGCAAGGGCAAAGTTCAAGCCAGCCTGAGTGCTTACAAGAAGGGCATCCTTCCCCGCCACAGATAAGACAACTTATATCAAGTTCAAAGCCAGGTTCAACGAATGGGAAAAAGCCTGGTCTTAATCTTACTTTTATATCCTTTTTAAAAACTTCGGATAACATTCTCTTCATAAAGAAGATAAGGTTGGAAATAGATATATCTTTATCCACCATTACCCCTTCCATCTGGAAGAAGGTGTTTTCATGACAAGCATCTGTTGCTTCGTTTCTGAAGCATCTTCCTGGGAATATTGCTTTAATTGGCATCCCCTCGTTAAATAATGCATCCTTATATTTTTTGTAAATTGCATTCTGAGCAGCAGATGTCTGAGATTTTAATAACTGACCGTTGGTTAAATAATAAGTATCCTGCATATCTCTTGCGGGATGATGTTTTGGAATATTTAGTGATTCAAAACATTCATAGTCGGTAACAACCTCGCTGTAATCTTCAACATTAAAGCCCATAGACTTAAATATTTTTTCCAACTCTCTTTGAACTAATGTAATAGGATGATAAGACCCTCTTTTTAAATCAAGTGGAACAGAAACATCAATTTCAGGCATTTTTTCAAGTTCTGCCTTGATTTCTGCTTCTTTAAGGTCGTTTATTTTCTTAAAGATAAGTTCCCCTGCTTCATTTTTAAGTTCGTTAACCTTTCCCCCAAAGTCTTTCTTTTCTTCGATGGATAAGTCTTTCATTCCTTTTAAAAGCCCTGTAATGAGACCGTTTTTACCAAGAAATTCAACTCTTATGTTTTCTATCTCGGCCATATCGGATACAACTAAAAGTTTTGAAATCAGATTTTCTCTTAATTCGCTGACTTTGTTAATCATTTTTAAAATTCCTTTCTTAAATATCTCATAATTTTAAGATTATATAAAAAAATACCCGCCCCAACAAAGGGACGAGCATATTAAACCCGCGGTACCACCCAATTTTCAATAAAAATTGACGCTTACTTCTTTAACGCAGAATTTACGCCCCATCATTTCCTATGGAGAACTCTTTAAGCGAACTTCAACTTAAAAAAATACAAAAAATGCTTTCAGCCAACGGCATTTTCTCTCTGATGCTTTTTATAAGCCTACTTTCTTAAATACAAACGTTTCAATATTATTCCTATATATTATAGCATATAATTTAAAAAATGCAAGGCTTATTTTACCTTGAAATTAAGGGTGCCATTTTTAAATTTTTCTATTGACAAAAAAATTTTTTGGTGCTACAATGTAACCAAATAGTTACTGTGGAGAATTCTGTTTGAAGTCTGGTGGTGATAAAATGGAGAGCGAAACTAATAAAAACACCAACAAAGACCTTGTTTTAAAAGCAGGAGAAGAGGTTTTTTCAAAGAAAGGTCTCTTTGGGGCAAGAGTAGATGAAATTGCCGCTTTGTCAGGTGTTAACAAAAGGCTTATTTACAAAGAATTTTCTTCAAAGGAAGAACTATATAAAGCAGTTCTTCACAAGGCATATAAAAAGATGACAAATGCAGAAAGTAAAATTTTTGCGCCTTATAAAACCTGTGAAGAGGCTATCGGAAATGTTATTAAAATGTATTTTGAGTTTTTAAATAACAATCCGTCATATGTCAAACTTATTTTGTGGGAAAATCTTAATGAGGGTAAATATATTAAAGAAATGGATTTATCCGATATTAAAACAAAGGTTATAGACTATATGTATTCAGTTCTTTCGGAGGGGAAACAAAAAGGCGAGTTTAAAGAAGATACTGATGAAAATCAGGTTGTGTTTTCCATTATGACATTTACCTTTTCTTATTTTTCAAACAGGCACACTATGTCAAACTTTTTAAAAGAGGATATTGACTTTTTAAAAAGGGTTGAAGATGTTACGGAAATGATATTATCTAAAATAAAAAATAATTAATTATCGGAGGATTTAAGTTATGGCAAACAAAGTAAAAGTTTTAGTTGTTGGGGCAGCATTCAGCGCAGACTTACATATGGACGGATATGCAAGATGTACAGATGTTGCAAAAATCGTTGCTATTTGTGATAAAGCAACCGAAAGAGCAAACGATATTATTAAAAGATACGGTCTTGAAGATGTAGAAGTTTATGATGATGCTTATAAAGCAATCGATTCTGTTGACTGTGATGTGGTTGACATTTGCTTACCTAACTTTTTACATCATGACATCGCTGTTTATGCTTTCTCAAAAGGTAAAAATGTTATTACAGAAAAACCTATTGCAACAACATTGGAAGATGCTAAAGAAATGTTAGAAGCAGCAGAAAAAGCAGGTAAAAAATTATACTATGCTGAAGACTGGCTTTTCGCTCCTGCACTTAACAAAGCATTAGAACTTGTTAAAGAAGGCGCAATCGGCGAACAGACATATGTAAGAGCAAGAGAATGCCACTGTGGTTCTCACTCTCCATTCGCTCAGAAAATTCAGTTCTGCGGCGGCGGAAGTATGATTCACTTAGGATGTCATCCAATCGGATTTATGCTTGCTATGAAAAACAATGAATGGACAGAACTTGTTGCTATGACATCAGGCGGTTTGGAAAACAATATGTGGCATAAATCTATGGAAGGCGAAGACTGGGCTGCTGTTATGATTAAATTCAAAGACGGTACAAGTGCTTTGCTTGAAGCAAACTACTTAGCATGTGGTGGTATGGAAGACAGTATTGAAATTTATGGTAAAGAAGGTAAAATGGCAGTTGACTTAACCTTCTCTTCTCCAATTCAGTTATACTCTATCCCTGGCGCTAACTACACAGTTGAAAAAGCAGAAGTTACAACAGGCTGGTCAAGACCTGCAGTTGACGAAAAATATAACTTAGGTTATATCGGAGAAATCAGACACTTTATGGAATGTGTAAGAGACAACAAAGACGCAAAAGTTGGTTTAAGAGGCGTTGACGGTCTTGAAATATTAAAGGTTGTTAATTACATTTATAAATCTGCTAAAGAAGGAATTAAAATTGTAAATCCTGATTTAAAATAATTAAGGGGTGTAAATTATGTTAAATGATATCAGAATTCCTGTTACCGTTGGCGGTGTGGAATTTAAAAATCCGTTTTTTGTTGCATCAGGTCCTACAACAAAATCTGTTGCACAACTTAAAAGAATAGAAGAAACAGGCTGGGCGGCTGCAAGTATCAAACTTTCTATTGACCCTGCACCGTATATCAACCGTAAACCTCGTTATGCAATGTTCAAAGAAACTAATGCACTTGCATTTACAGCAGAAAAAAGACTTACCTTTGAACAGGGGTTGGAACTTGTAAGAGAATCTAAAAAAGTATTAACAGACCTTAAACTTTTTGCAAACATCACATATGCAGGCGATGCAGGGGTTTCAGGCTGGGTTAATATGGCTAAAAAATTTGAAGAAGCAGGGGCAGACATTATCGAGCTTAATATGTGTTGCCCTAATATGTCTTATAATGTTAGTTTAACAAGTGGCGGAGGTAAATCTGCTGCAAAACAGACAGGCGCAAGTTTAGGTCAGCAAGGGGACGCAGTTGCCGAAATCGTTCGTGAAATCAAAAAGGTAATTTCTATTCCTTTATTTGTAAAACTAACTCCTGAAGGCGGACAGATTGCAACAATCGCTGCTGCATTATACGAAGCAGGGGCAGATGCAGTCGGTGGTACAGGTAACAGACTTGGTATTCCTGATTTAGACTTAGACCATCCTGAAAAGGCTATATATCATCTTCAGGACGAAGCAAGTATGAGTTGTTACTGCGGTAACTGGTTAAAACCACTTGCTCAAAGAGATACATACGAAATAAGAAAAGTTAACGGTAACGGTCCTAAAATTATGGCTGCAGGTGGTATCACAAACTGGAAAGACGCAGTTGAAATGGTACTTTGTGGTGGTAACTTACTTGGTATTTGTGCTGAAACTCTAATCAGTGGATTTGACATTGTTCGTCCTATGATTAAAGGTATGAAAGACTATATGGACAAACACGGATATAAAACTATTGATGATTTCTGTGGAAAAATTGTTCCTGAACTTAAAACTGCACCTGAACTTACTATTTATGACGGTTATGCTCAGATTATAAATCCTAACCTTGCAGGTCCTTGTAAAGCGGCTTGTCCTCTTCATGTTCCTGTTCAGGCTTATGTTTCAAAAATTGCTAAAGGCGAATTTAAGGAAGCCTACGACCTTATAATCTCCAAAGGTGCTCTTCAGGGTGCTTGTGCATATGTTTGTGCTCATCCTTGTGAAGATGCTTGTGTAAGAGGAGAAGGCGGCGAACCTGTTAAAATCCGTGAACTTAAAAAATTCGTTCTCCAAATGGCTAAAAAAGAAGGCTGGGATAAAAAAGAAGAAACAATCCCTGCAAACGGTAAAAAAGTTGCTGTATTAGGCTCAGGCCCTATGGGACTTTCTGCTGCATGTGATCTTTCAAGAGCAGGATATGATGTAACAGTATTTGAAAAACAGGCTGTTATCGGTGGCTCTTTAAATACTATGGTTGCAAGTGGAAGACTTCCTGAATGTGTATTAAATGAAATAATTGACGACCTTAAAAATAAAGGCGTTAAATTTGAAGTTAATTCAAAAGATGATGTTTCAAACGGTTTTGATGCTGTTGTTAATGGATTTTTACCTAATGAAGTTAAAATAAATGAAAATGTTAAATGCGGATATGGTCTTCTTATGGGTGAAGATACAGTTGTTAATGGAAAAAACATTGTTATTTCAGGCAAAGGCGAAAATGCTTTTGATTTAGCATTATACGCTGTATCTAACGGTGCTGCTTCTGTTGTTATCGCAGGTAGCGGTATGGTAGAAGGCAGAGGAATCGTTAAAGAACTAATTAGTGAAGTAAAAGCCAAAGGCGTTAAATTTGCCAACAATCTTGAATTTGTATCATTTGATGGTAAAGTTGCAACATTTAAAGGCTCAGTCGGAGAAACTGTTACAATTAATTGCGACGAAGTTTATAACGGAGATGCATGGAGCAAAAATGCAACAATAGTTGCTGCTTGTGCAAAAGGTGTTAACGAAGCAGCAAGAGTTGATAAAGAACTAATGGGAGATAAAGCAGTACTTACAGGTGTTGAAAGTGTTACTCCTGTTAAGAAAGAAAACGTACTTAAGAGAAACGGTTACCTTGGCGATACCAAGAAAGCAGAATCAGTAATCGAAACTTGTGAAGATGCTATAAAAGAAGCAAGCCGTTGCTTAAAATGCGGTTGTGGAGAAGGATGCCAACTATGTAAAACAATTTGCAGTGAGTTTGCAATTTACAACCCTAAAAAAGATAAAATAGAAATCCACGGTGATGAATGTGTTGCCTGTGGTATGTGCTTTAACAGATGTCCTAACAAGAATATAGAAATGGTAAATACAGGAGTTAAAGTATAATAAAACATTTATGAAAGCAGGCTGATGCCTGCTTTTATTGTCTTTAAAAAATTTTGAAAATAAAAAATAAAAAACTCTTTTCTTTTTAAAATCTATGTGATATAATTACAGTAGAATTTTTTATAAGTAAAAAAGGAGGAAGAAAAATGAAAAAGTTTTCTAAAGTAATTTTACTTCTTGTATGTCTTGCAATGGTTGCTTCAATGTTTGCAGGCTGTGGAGATAACGGTCTTGAATATGTTGACATTGAAACTGCATCAAAAGAAGAACTTGATCCTGCTATTATCGGCGATTACGGTTCTTTAAAATTACCGCTTGACAACAAGGGTACAACAATCCGTATGCTTTGTGCAACAGATGTTGATACTAATAATGACAGTCCAATTGTTAAGGAATTAAGAAGAAGAACAGGTATTAACGTTCAGATCGTAGCAGTTCCTCTTGCTTCTTATAATGAAAAAGCAAAAGTTCTTATCGCTACTAAAGAAGATATGCCTGAAATTATCCACCCTACAACATTCAATCCTGATGAAATCAACGATTTAGGTATGCAGGGCGCATTTGTTGACATTTTAAAATATCAGGACGAATTACCTAACTTCAAAAAATATTATATTGATGAAGCAGAAGAAAGAGGTATCGGAGGGGCTATTAAAAACTCAATGGCTTCCAGCGGACAGTTATTTATGTTCCCTGTATACGATGTAAGCCGTGATGTTAACCATGGTATGCTTTACCGTAAAGATATCTTTGATAAACACGGTATTGAAATGTGGCACGATCAGGAAAGTTTCCTTAATGCTATGAGAGAGCTTAAGAAATTATATCCTAACTCTACACCTTTCGCATCTAAAACAAAAACTGCAATCTTTAGAGATATCGGTTACAGCTGGGGCTTATTCGGTATGGAAATGTACTACGATGAAGCAGAAGGTCTATGGAAATACGGATGTATAGATCCTAAATTCAAAGAAGTTCTTGATTTCATTCAGGTAATGTATAACGAAAAACTTATCGACCCAGAATTCTTAACAGCAACTCAGAATGCTTGGACAAACAAAATGACTCAGGCTGACAAAGCGTTTGTTACATGGGACTGGATAGGCAGACTTGACCAGTTCTCAGATTCTTCAACTGTTCCTGGTTATGATTTAAGATATGGTAACCCAATCGGTGGTAAAGTTATTACATTAGGAAGAACAGGTAACGGTTCTGTTGTTAAATCAGGCCCTGCTGAACTTCTTTGCTTACAACTTTGCGACTACTTACTATCTAACTCAGGCGGACAGCTTATGTCAATGGGTATCGAAGGCGTTACATACAATGCAAGAGAAGACGGAAGAGCAGACTATATCGGCTTTGAAGGACAAAAAGGTGTAAGTATCAACGACTTAGAAGCTAAATACGGTTTATATATCGCTGGTGTATACCACAGATTTGACAGAAGAAGTTCTTACTATGACTTCACTGAAAGAGAACAGGAAGCACAGGATCTTATGAACAGTAAAGAAGACGGTTATATGCCAATCGATCCAGTACTTGCTTTCACAGCAGAAGAAAGAGATATCAGATCTCAGTATGAATCTGGCCTTGCAAAAGCGTCTGAAGAATTCGCTACTAAATACATTCTTAACGGCTATGGCGAAAAAGAATGGAACGAATGGGTTGAAAAGGCTAAGAGCCTTGGAGCAGACAAAGTTGCAGAACAGTACAACAAAGCTCAGGAAAGATACGACCAGTTAGACATCTAATTTAATCATAAAAAATGGAAAGGCACTTTTAAAGAGTGCCTTTTCTTTTTTTATTTATAATGTTAAAAAACTCTTTTCTTTTCAAAATCAGTATGTTATAATATGGTTACAAGTTTTAAATAAATGGGAGGAATGAAAATGAAAAGATTCTCAAAAGCAATTTTACTTCTTGTATGTCTTGCAATGGTTGTTTCTCTTTTTGCAGGCTGTGCAGGTAACAGAACTGTTGGCGGCATTGAAATAGCATCAAGATCCGAACTAAGCCCTTCAAAAATCGGCGACTATGGTTCTTTAAAATTGCCGCTTGACAAAGAGGGTACAACTATCCGTATCCTTTGTGCAACAGATGTTACATCTAATAACGACAGTGTTATTATCAATGAACTAAGAAGAAGAACAGGTATTAATGTTCAGGTTCAGGCTGTTCCTGTTGCTACATATAAAGAAAAGGCAAAAGTTCTTATCGCTACTAAAGAAGAAATGCCTGAAATCTTATATCCATCAGGTTTTTCAACAGATGAAGTTAATGATTTCGGTCATCAGGGAGCGTTTGCTAACACTTTAGCATATAAAGATGACCTTCCTAACTTTAAAAAGATATTTATTGACGAAGCAGAAGAAAGAGGATTAGCAGGAACAATTAAAAACTATATGTCTCCTGACGGAAAGTTATATATGTTCCCTATTTATGATATCAACCGTGATGTAAACCACGGTATGCTTTACCGTAAAGATATCTTTGATAAACACGGTATTGAGATGTGGCACGATAAAGATAGTTTCATCGAAGTTTTAAGAGAACTTAAGAGACTATATCCTAACTCTACACCGTTTGCATCAAAAACCCAGACAACAATTTTCAGAGATATCGGTTACAGCTGGGGACTTAACGGTTACAATATGTATTTCGATGAAGAAACAAGTTCATGGAAATACGGATGTATAGACCCTAAATTTAAAGAAGTTCTTGACTTTATCAAATTATTATATAATGAAAGACTGTTAGACCCTGAATTCTTAACAGCAACTCAGAATGCTTGGACAAATAAGATGACTCAGGCTGACAAAGCGTTTGTTACATGGGACTGGATAGGAAGACTTGACCAGTTCACAGATTCTTCAACTGTTCCTGGCTATGATTTAAGATACGGATATCCTATCGGCGGAAAAGTTGTAACATTGGCTAAAACAGGTATGGGCTCTTGTATTAAATCAGGTCCTACTGAACTTCTTAGCTTAAAATTATGCGACTACTTACTATCTGATTCAGGTGCTCAGCTTCTTACAATGGGTATAGAAGGTGTTACTTATAACCTAAGAGAAGACGGAAGAGCTGAATATATCGGCTTTGAAGGTAAAAGAGGGGTAAGTATTAACGACCTTGAAGAAAAATATGGTATGTATATCTCAGGTGTGTATAAGAGATTTGACAGAAGAAGTTCTTACTATGACTTTACCGCAAGAGAACAGGAAGCACAGGATATGATGAATAATAAAGAGGGTGGCGGATACTTACCGCAGGACCCAGTTTTAAGCTTCACTCCTGAAGAAAGAAAAATCAGTTCTCAGTATTCAGCAGGTATCTCTAAAGCAGCCGAAGAATTTGCAACCAAATATGTTCTTAATAACTTAGGTGACAAAGAATGGAACGAATGGGTAGCAAAAGCGAAGAGATTAGGCGCTGATAAAATTGTTGAAGTATGTAATGCCGCTCAGGTAAGATACGACCAGTTAACAATTTAGTTTTAATATTAAAAAGCCACAGTGAAAACTGTGGCTTTTTTGTATATTACTTTTAGTAGTATTTATTTTTCATTTATACAATGTTCGCAAACTCCTGTAAACACAAGGCTGTGATATTTTATTTTATGTTTGCAGTTTGTTTGTGCGTCCTCTTCTATCTTGTCAAGATATGGAACGGATAAGTCAAAAATATTATTACACTCCTCACACATAAGATGATAATGGTTGGAGGTGTTTGCGTCATAATGCTCACTGTCAGACTGGGAAGTTATTTTTAATATAAGCCCCATTTCAGTCAGTACATTAAGATTTCTGTATACTGTGCCAAGACTTAATTCAGGATACTCCCCTTTTAAAAAATTATATATGTAGTCCGCAGTGGGATGCACAGGGTTGTTTACTATCATATCATATATAATCTGCCTCTGTTTTGAAAATCTTCTTTGTATCATATGTATTCTCCTTATCAGTATCAATAATTATTATTAATAATAACATATATTCATACTAAAATCAAGAGTTTTTATATGGTAAATTTTTCAAAATCGCCTAAAATATGAGGGTCTTTTATTTCAAAGGTTTTTCCCTCTAAGTATGAAAGATGATTTTCTTCATCTGTTTTATCAAAATATGTCTTATACGAGCAAAGATATTGTTTTCTGCTTTTAACAGGCATATCACAAAGATGCGCATATTTTGTATCTCCCAAAAGAGGGTGGCCGATGGATGCAATGTGGGCGCGTATCTGGTGGGTCCTTCCTGTTATAAGATGCACTTCAACCAAAGTAAGATTATTTGCTTCCTTTAAAACTCTGTATTCGGTGATAATCTCTTTTGCTCCTTTTTTATATTCCTTTATAACCTTAACGGTATTTGTAGAAGCATCTTTTATAAGAAAATCTTTTAATATCCCTGATTTATTCTTAAATTTTCCAAGTGCTATGCAAAGATAATATTTCTGAATTTCGTTGTTTTTAATTTTTTCATTCATTAAATTCAGCGTCTTCGCATTTTTAGCAGCCATAACAATTCCCGAAGTATTCCTGTCTATCCTGTTGCAAAGAGCAGGTTTAAAGGAATGTTCATTGTCGGGGTCATATTCCTTATTTATATATAGGTATGAAAGAATATGGTTTATAAGAGTGTTGAAAGTTTCTTTTTCATCACTGTGAACTATTATCCCCTGATTTTTATTTATAAGCATAATATTCTCATCTTCATACACGATATCAAGATTCGGAGTAATTTTTAAAAAATCTCTTTCATTTTCTTTTACTTCAAAAAATTCGTCGTTTATATAAAGTTCAAGAACATCCCCCTCTGAAAGCCTTGTGGATATATCACATCTTTTAGAGTTTAGTTTAACTCTTTTCTTCCTTATTGCTTTATATATAACTGACATCGGTGCATTTTTTAAATATTTACTTAAGAATTTATCTACTCTCTGATTGGCATCATTCGAGTTTACAATTATTTTTTTCATAATAAAACCCTTTATTTTTCATTTTATATATATTATAATAACATTACACCCATAAAAAATCAATTTTTTAATAAATTATAGTAAATATGCACAAAAGAATACATATAAATAGCGAAAATAATTGTGCAAGTATACAAAGTTTATATTTTTTAAAAAAATATTGAAAAAACTATTGCAAAACCTTGATATATAAGGTAAAATGGGTTAGTAAAAAATATTATGCGATGAAGTGGGAGGTTGCGGCGAAAGCCGGTTTTTCCATGGAGTATGTCCGATTTTAAACCGGGCGGCAGGCACTATATAAACTCATGCAACGATTAGGCAATCTATGCCTTTTTTGCGCGTTATCTATGCTTACCCGCTTGTTAAATCGAAAGCGGGTTTTAAAATGGATGAGAGCGAAACACACGGCGGAGTTATTAGTTTTTACTGTCGTACCTAATAATCTTAAGGGAGGTATAACAGAAATGGCAGGAAACGAAAAAATCAGAATCAGACTTAAAGCGTACGATCATATGCTTATCGATCAGTCAGCTGAAAAGATAGTTGAAACTGTTAAAAGAACCGGAGCGAAGGTTTCAGGACCTATTCCGCTACCAACTAAAAAAGAAGTAGTAACTATCTTAAGAGCGGTTCATAAGTATAAAGATTCTCGTGAACAGTTCGAAATGAGAACTCACAAAAGACTTATCGACATTTTAAGTCCAACACCTAAAACACTTGAAGCTTTAACTAAGCTTGATTTGCCTGCAGGTGTAGAAATCAACATCAAACTTTAATTTTTAAAGTTTAAACGATGCCTTTTAAATATTTTATGAAAGGCACGAAGGTCAAGTTGGCATAAGTCAACCAATAACCAAGGAGGTAAAAGAAAATGCAAAAAGGAATTATCGGTAAAAAATTGGGTATGACCCAGTTATTCGATGAAAACGGAAAATTTATTCCTGTAACAGTTGTAGAAGTTGGTCCTTGCCCAGTTGTTTTAAAGAAAACAGTGGAAAATGACGGTTACGAAGCTGTACAGTTAGGTTTTTCCGACAAGAAAGAAAAGAAAGTTAACAAACCGCTTAAAGGTCATTATGACAAGGCAGGAGTTGGCTACAAAAGATTCTTAAGAGAATTCAGACTTGATGACTGCTCATCATTAAACGTTGGCGACGAAGTTAAAGCAGATATCTTTGCTGACGGCGACAAAATCGACGTTACAGGAACTTCTAAAGGTAAAGGCTTCGCAGGCGTTATCAAAAGATGGGGCAACCACAGAGGTCCTATGACTCACGGTTCAGGATTCCACAGAAGCTCAGGTTCAATGGGTGCTTGTTCATCTCCATCCCGAGTTTATAAAGGAAAGAAATTACCTGGACACATGGGTAATGTAAAAGTTACAGTTCAGAATCTTGATGTAGTTAAAGTTATGGCTGACAAAAACTTATTATTAGTTAAAGGTTCAGTTCCTGGTCCTAAAGGCGGCATTTTAATTATAAAAGATTCAGTTAAGAAATAAATGATTAATTGAGAAAGGAGGATTACCATGCCTAAAGTTGATTTATATAATATGGAAGGTAAAGTAATTGGAGATATCGAATTAAGCGATAAAGTATTTGGCGTTGAAATAAATAACAATGCTATGCACGCTGTAGTTGTTAACCACTTAGCAAACTCCAGACAGGGTACACAAAGCACTAAAACAAGAACTGAAGTTAGAGGCGGCGGTATCAAACCTTGGAAACAAAAAGGAACAGGCCGTGCAAGACAGGGTTCTATCCGTGCTCCACAGTGGACAGGTGGCGGTGTTGCGTTAGGTCCTAAACCAAGAAGCTACAGATACAGCTTAAACAAAAAATTAAGACAGGTTGCTTTAAAATCTGCTCTTTCAAGCAAAGTAATAGATAATAACATTATCGTTGTTGATAATATTGCTGTTGCAGAATACAAAACAAAAGAAATGGTTAAAATGCTTGCTAACTTAAAAGTTGATAAAAAAGCATTAATCGTTTTAAATGAAAAGAATGATTTTGTTGTTAAATCCGCAAACAATATTCCGGATGTTAAAACAACTCTTTCTACTTCACTTAATACTTATGATGTATTAAACTGCGAACAGTTTGTTATCACTCTTGATGCTGTTAAGAAATTAGAGGAGGTGTACGCATAATGAAGTATGCACACGATATTATCAGAAGACCAATAATTTCTGAAAAAAGTATGTCAGGTATCGCAGATAAGAAATATACTTTCGAAGTATCTAAAGATGCTAACAAAATAGAAATCAAAAACGCTATCGAAACTGTTTTCAAAGGCGTTAAAGTAAAAAGCGTTAACACCGTTAACGTTACCGGTAAAATGAAAAGAGTAGGAGTTCATACCGGTAGAAGACCAAGCTACAAAAAAGCCATTGTTACTCTTACTGCTGACAGTAAGTCTATCGAATTCTTTGAAAGTATGGCGTAGCATAAATCCTATAAATAAGATAAGGAGATGAAAAATTATGGCTATAAAAAGTTATAAACCAACCACTCCCTCAAGAAGATTTATGACAGTTACAGATTATTCTGAACTTTCAAAGGTAAAACCTGAGAGATCATTGTTGGTTAACTTAAAGAAAACTGCCGGCAGAAACTCTTACGGTAGAATCACTGTAAGACACAGAGGCGGCGGAAACAAAGTAAAATACAGAATTATCGATTTCAAAAGAAATAAATTAGATATTCCTGCAAAAGTATTAACTATTGAATACGATCCAAACAGAAGCGCATTTATCGCTTTAATCCAGTATGAAGACGGAGTTAAGAGTTATATCATCGCTCCAAACGGTCTTAAAGTTGGAGACACTGTTATTTCAAGTGCTTCTGCAGATATCAAACCTGGTAACACATTACCAATCGCAAACATTCCTGTTGGTACAATAATTCACAACATTGAATTAGCACCAGGAAAAGGCGCTCAGTTAGTAAGAAGTGCAGGTAACTCTGCTCAGCTTATGGCTAAAGAAGGTAAATATGCACAGGTTAGACTTCCATCAGGCGAAGTTAGAATGGTGCTTACAGTATGTAAAGCAACTATTGGTCAGGTTAGTAACGTTGACCACGAAAACGTTTCTATCGGTAAAGCCGGAAGAAAAAGACATCTTGGTTGGAGACCAACCGTTAGAGGTGTTGTTATGAACCCTTGCGATCACCCTCACGGTGGTGGTGAAGGTAAATCACCTATCGGTAGACCTGCACCGGTTACTCCTTGGGGTAAACCAGCTCTTGGTCTTAAAACCAGAAGTAAGAAAAAACAAAGTAGTAAGTTTATTGTTAAGGCAAGAAATGCTAAATAATAACTTTTCGGTTTTTATAAGAGAGGAGGTTGTCAAATGGGTAGATCTTTGAAAAAAGGACCTTTCGTTGACGCTAAACTATATAAAAGAATAGAAGAAATGAATGCTCAAGGAGAAAAAAGAGTGCTTAAGACATGGTCAAGAGCATCCACAATTTTCCCTGAATTCATTGGACATACAATCGCTGTTTATGACGGCAGAAAACACGTTCCTGTTTATGTAACCGAAGATATGGTTGGACACAAGTTAGGTGAATTCGCACCTACAAGAACTTTCAAAGGCCATGCAGGTTCCAAAACCGGTGCTAGATAGTATAAGATTAACTGATTTTTTACGGTTATGAAAGGAGGACTAAACAATGGAAGCAAGAGCAAAGCTTAGTTATGCGAGAATTTCTCCGCGTAAAGTTAAGATAGTAATAGACTTAATCAGAAATAAGCCAGTAGGAGTAGCGATCGGTATTTTAAAAACAACTCCTAAAGCTGCATCTCCAATTGTTGAAAAATTATTAAAATCTGCTATTGCAAATGCAGAAACAAATCACAATATGACTGCTGACAATTTATATGTAAAAGAAATATATGCAAATCCTGGTCCAATTCTTAAAAGAATTATGCCAAGAGCACAGGGTAGAGCGTTCAGAATTAACAAAAGAACCAGCCATATAACTGTTGTTGTTGCAGAAAAAGAGTAATAAGGAGGCGAAATTATGGGACAGAAAGTTAATCCCCATGGTATTAGAGTCGGAATAATCAAAGACTGGGATTCCAAATGGTTTGCTAACCGCAAAGATTTCGGAGACAGTTTGGTTGAAGATTATAAAATCAGAAAATTTTTAAAGAAAAAATTATTCAATTCCGGTATTGCTAAAATCGAAATTGAAAAGAAACAGGAAAAAACATTAATTACTCTTCATGCTGCTAAACCTGGTATCATCATCGGTAAAGGTGGAGCAGAAATTGAAAAGTTAAAAGCAGATGTTAAAAAATTAATCGGCAAAGACGTTCACATAAACATCGTTGAAATCAAAGTTCCTGATATGAACGCACAGTTAGTTGCAGAAAACATTGCTGCTCAGCTTGAAAAGAGAATATCTTTCAGAAGAGCGATGAAACAGTGTATGCAAAGAACTATGAAAATGGGAGCAAAAGGTATCAAAACTGCAGTTTCAGGTCGTTTAGGCGGTGCTGAAATCGCAAGATGTGAACATTATCATGAAGGAACTATTCCACTACAGACTTTAAGAGCTGACATTGACTACGGTTTCTGGGAAGCAGATACAACCTATGGTAAAATAGGCGTTAAAGTTTGGATATACAAAGGTGAAGTTCTTCCTGAAAACAAGAGAGCAAAAGCTCAAGCGGAAGGAGGAAAATAATAATGTTAATGCCAAAAAGAGTTAAACGTCGTAGAGTTCAGAGAGGCAGAATGAAAGGTGTTGCTACAAGAGGTAACAAAGTTGCTTACGGTGATTTTGGTTTAGTAGCGACTGAACCTTCATGGATTACTTCAAATCAGATTGAAGCAGCCAGAATAGCTATGACACGTTATATAAAAAGAGGTGGTCAGGTTTGGATTAAAATATTCCCTGACAAACCAATAACAGAAAAACCTGCTGAAACTCGTATGGGTAGTGGTAAAGGTTCACCTGAATACTGGGTGGCTGTAGTTAAACCTGGAAGAGTTATGTTTGAAATTGCAGGGGTTTCAGAAGAAGTTGCAAGAGAAGCATTAAGACTTGCTATGCATAAATTACCTGTTAAGTGTAAAATCATAGCTCGTGAACAATCAGAGGGTGGTGAAGTCAGTGAAGTTTAATGAAATTATTGAAATGGCTGATGTTGAATTAAATCAAAAATTAGCTGAACTTAAATCAGAATTATTCAATTTAAGATTCCAATTAGAAATAAACCAACTTGACAATCCTATGAGAATAAAGGAAGTTAAGAAAAATATAGCGCAGATTAAAACAGTCCTTCGTGAGAGGGAAATCAAAAACGCTAACTAATTCAGTAAGGAGGGTTTAAAATGTCCGAAAGAAATTTCAGAAAAACTAGAGTAGGTATAGTAGTAAGTGATAAAATGGACAAAACCGTTGTTGTTGCTGTGGTTGATAGCGTTAAGCATCCTTTATACGGAAAGGTTGTTAAGAGAACATATAAACTTAAAGCACACGACGAAAACAATGAATGTAAAGTAGGAGATAGAATTAAGGTTATGGAAACAAGACCTCTATCTAAAGACAAGAGATGGAGATTAGTTTCAATAATCGAAAAAGCAAAATAATCCTAACTTAGTAAAAGAAGGAGGATAATTATGATCCAGCAAGAAACAAGATTAAAAGTTGCTGACAACACCGGCGCTAAAGAACTTCTTTGCATCAGAGTTATGGGTGGTTCTAAAAGAAAGTACGCTAACGTTGGCGATGTTATCATTGCTACTGTTAAGAAAGCAACACCCGGCGGAGTTGTGAAAAAAAGCGAAGTTGTTAAAGCAGTTATCGTAAGATCTAAAAAAGGCGTTGGCAGAGCCGACGGCTCATATATAAAATTTGACGAAAATGCGGCAGTTATCATCAAAGATGATAAAAACCCTAAAGGAACCCGTATTTTTGGCCCTGTTGCAAGAGAACTACGTGATAAAGAATACATGAAGATTTTATCTCTTGCACCTGAAGTACTGTAAGGGGGGTAAATTAGAGATGATTAATAAAATTCACGTTAAAAAAGGTGAAACTGTTAAGGTTATATCCGGTAAGGATAAAGGCAAGGAAGGTAAAGTTCTTGTTGTAATGCCTAAAACAGGTAAAGTAATTGTTGAAGGTATCAACATTGCTACAAAACATACTAAAGCAAGAAAGCAGGGAGATGTTGGCGGTATCGTTAAACAGGAAGCTCCAATCAGTGCTTCTAAAGTTATGTATGTTTGTGATAAGTGCAAAAACGCTGCAAAAGTTGGTAAAAAAGTTCTTGCAGACGGCACAAAAGTTAGATTCTGTAAAAAATGTAACGAAGTTATTGATAACTAAAAGTTTGGGAAGGAGGATTTACAATTATGGCAAGATTAGAAGAATACTACAAGAACGAAGTTGCGAAAGCACTTAAAGAAAAGTTCGGTTATAAAAATGTTATGGAAATTCCAAAACTTGATAAAATAACAATCAATATCGGAGCCGGGGATTCTAAAGATAATTCCAAACTTTTAGATGCTGCTGTTTCAGAACTTGCTATTATAACAGGTCAACAGCCTATTATAACAACAGCGAAAAAATCAGTTTCAAACTTTAAGGTTAGAGAAGGAATGAAACTTGGTTGCAAAGTTACATTAAGAGGCAAGAGAATGTACGAATTCCTTGACAGATTATTTAACGTAGCACTACCAAGAGTTAGAGACTTCAGAGGAATTAACCCTAACTCATTCGATGGAAGAGGTAATTACTCTATGGGACTTAAGGAACAGCTTATTTTCCCTGAAATCGAATACGATAAAATTGAAAAATTAAGAGGTATGGACATCAATTTTGTTACTACCGCTAAAACAGATGAAGAAGCAAAAGAGTTATTAACTCTTATGGGCGCTCCATTTGCTAAAAACTAACCTGAAGGGAGGTTCTTAATAGTGGCTAAAAAAGCGATGATTTTAAAACAACAAAGAACACCTAAGTTTTCAACAAGATTTTATAATAGATGTAAAATTTGCGGAAGACCGCATGCATATCTTAGAAAATTTGGCATCTGCAGAATTTGTTTCAGAGAATTAGCTTACAAAGGACAAATTCCTGGTGTTAAAAAGGCAAGTTGGTAAAAATTATGTTGCGTAAGAGATAAGGCTTGACAGTCTTATTTAAACGGAAGGAGGCATGACGAATGCAAATCACAGATCCAATCGCTGATATGTTAACAAGAATAAGAAATGCTAACTCAGCAAGACATCTTTCAGTTGACATTCCGGCGTCTAATTTAAAGAAATCAATAGCAGAAATATTACTTGAAGAAGGATATATAAAG
>JAFZHY010000025.1 GCA_017554615.1 Clostridia bacterium | reverse complement strand
TTGTTTTTGTTTTTTGTTTTTGATTTTGTTTTAATTTTAAAAAAACTATTGACATTCTACAAAATATATGTTAGAATGCTAATAGAATAAATTGGAGAAAGGGTGAAATTATATGGATTATGAAAAAATTATTCTTGAATTATTAGGAAGAATACAAGTGTTAGAAGAAAAAGTCGACATTCTAACAAAAAAAGAGGAAGAAAAGCCAAGTATGACAACCAATGATATATGCAAATACATAAAAGATTTAAAAGTTCTTGCAAAAGAGGAAGGAAAAAGTAGTGTTATCTTAATATCAAGGGATATTCATAGACAACTTAAATTAAAAAGCAGATTTCCAATGGTATGTAATGCTATGCGACGATGTATGGAAGAAAATGACAATATTATATTTCAGCCACCAAAAGGTAATTCTTCAACGCTTGAAATAGAATACAAATTATAACTTTGGAGGTAAAGGTTATGTCTAAAAGAGGAAGAAGAACAGGTTTGTTTATTGGTGGAGTACTTTATGGATTGATAAGAGGAATATTTTTTAAGAATAAATATTGATAAAGAGTAATGTACTTGGAGGAAAATATAATGTTTGGTAATAAAAAAATAACTTGGGAAGAAATGGTTTCATCATACATAAATAATCCGAGAGATGTTAAGACAATTCCGCTACAAAAGGAAGGTGTTTGGTTTTATGTGTATGTTGAAAATGATGATATTTATGTGGAAAGTGCAAGAAATCATTTAGCAAACAGTTCTTCTATTAGAAATAGAAGAAAAATTGAAAAAGAAAAAGTTGGCATAATGCTTTCGCTTTATCATAGAAGAAAAAAAGGCGAAAGTGTCGCAGATGAGGCAAAAAGAAATACACAAAATCAAGTTTATTGGTATGGTATATTTGCAGATATGTGTATATGAAATTTATAGTACAGTAAGAGCAAAGTTCTTTTGAATTTTGCTCTTTTACATTATTCTAAAATTAATTTTGTATTGAAATCTCAACAAAAAAATTATTCCACAGAAAATAAAGTTATAGGTTTATGTATGTGTCAGACCACGCCAACACATACATAAACTTAATAATTTATATTCTTTTACCACGCTCTTCCGCCCTCGATGTGTATAAACTGTGCTATATCATAATCGTAGGATGAAAGAGGTCTGTTAAATGCATTGAAACTATGGGTTGAAACAAGAATTTCGGGATATGTCTGGGTTACTAATAAAGAGTGGTAAAACTCTTTGTTAAAATTCCCAAGTTGTATTACATCGCCTGGTTCTAATTCATCCATTTGAACTGTTCTGCCATACGGGCCGACAGATTTATTATTTACTAAAAAATCGTAAAGGTATTTCACACCCGTCCAAGAGGGAGTTCTGTCAGAGGGCGAACGATAATACCAGCCAAAAACAGGTGTATAGTTCATAACACCTATCCCTGCATAAATACATTGAGAGATAAAGTTAGTGCAATCTCCTCCGATGTTTCCAAAGTCATAATAGGCAGGGTTTCTTTCATATGCCCATCTTCTTGCATAGTTTACAGAAGATTCACGGTCGTAAATTATATATCTCATATTTACCCCTCCCCTTTATTTTATTCATACATTTTAAGAGGGGTTAATTTAAAAGTTTAAGACAAAAATTCCTCTGCCATATGAATTGCAACAGCACCGTCTGCCACTGCAGTTACAATCTGCCTTAATTCTTTAGTTCTTACATCTCCTACAGCATACACTCCGTCAACACTTGTTTTTGTAGATTCGTCTGCTAAAATATAACCGTTATCGTCAAGTTTTAGTTGATCCCCTAAAAACCCTGTTGCAGGTTTTCTTCCGATACTTACAAAAACTCCGTCGCACAAAATTTCACTTATACTGTCTTCTTTTAAGTTTTTAACTTTTATACCGTCTACTTTATCGCTTACTATAAATTCTGTAACTACACTGTCCCATATGAATTTAACATTTTTGGCTTTTAATAACTGCTCATGATAAATTTTAGTGGCTCTTAGAGTATCTCTTCTGTGAACTACATAAACTTCTTTTGCAAGTCGCGAAAGATACAGTGCGTCTGATACTGCAGAGTTACCCCCACCGACAACTACCACAGTTTTATCCTTGTAAAATCTTCCGTCACAATGAGCGCAGTAATGCACACCTAAACCTATTAAATCTTTTTCATTTTCTATTCCAAGTTCCTTTGGGTTTGCCCCTGTTGCAATTATAACACTCTTTGCAAAAAAGGTTTCTTTGGATGATTTTACTTCTTTTATTTCTTCTGATAAGTTAACATCAATTATATCTTTATAAACTGTTTTTGCGCCAAAACGCTCTGCCGAACTTTGCATTTTCATTCCAAGGGTAAAACCGTCTATTCCCTCATCAAAGCCAGGATAATTATCTATATCCCCTGTAAGTGTCATTTGCCCTCCGGCAGACATTCTTTCAATTACTAAAGTATCAAAACCTGCACGGGCAGAATAAAGCGCTGCTGTATACCCTGCAGGGCCGCCGCCGATTATTATTATATCATATATTTTGTCCACAATAATTCTCCTTTTTTATATTATATTTTTTCTTTAAAGTTATTTATTCCTTTTAATTAAAACTATTGAGTATACGAAAGTTATTATACCGTAAGGAATTAAAAGAAATAGAGAGATTATAGTTGATACAGGAGGTAAAAACGCACTTATTAAAAAAATAAAGCCTAAAACTACTGTCATAATTCCTATAAAACGATTTATCTTTCGTGCTAAAGATGTATCTACATCATAATTTTTTACATAATCTAACTTAGGAAAATAATTTCCAAGAACAATAAACATTACTCCCACAAGAAGTGCAACAACTCTTCTTATATCTATATTATAGCCTAATGAATAACCTATTATAATTGTCTGCAAAATAATTGTCATAACAGGAATTATCCATTTTACCACTCTTTCAAATTTTATTCTTTCTCCATTATTATAAGCATTGATATCGTAAATAAAGCAAGAAAAAAGTTGTACAACTACCATTATTAAAGGCAAAATAAATACTGCAAAACCTTTTGATGAAAAATTATCCGCTTCATTGTAAATATTAAAATGTATAGGCATTGTATCTGGCAGTTTATCCCACAGTATTAAGCCTAACAAAACAGGAAGTATGCAAACAATTACTGTTATTAAAAGTATTTTCCATTTTATCATTTTCATTATTTTATTCCTCCAATCTTATATATCCAGGTTAAAACTTCTTCAAAAACCGAACTGTTTAATTCATAATATATAAAATTCTTATGCTTTTGCTCAGCAATTAAATCTGCACTTTTTAATTTTGATAAATGATAGGATACTGTCGCTCCTGTTAAATTAAATCTATCCGAAATCTCTCCTGCAGATTTCTTCCCGTCTTTTAGCATAAAAAGTATATCTCTTCTTACAGGGTCGGATATCGCTTTTAAAGTTTCGTTTAAACCCATTATTTTTACCTCCTAAAGCCATCTATTTAGACTGTTTTCTAAATAGATTGTATCACAGGGTATTTTAAAAATCAATAGGTATTTAGAAAAAAATCTAAATAGAAAAAATATAATACAAAATAAAATTTTAAACATACTAAGGAAAAAGGAGAGTTATAAATGATAGAGTCTGTATGGAAAGATGATTTAAAATTAAATAACGAAAAAGAACTTTTATGTGATATAACTACCGATGTGCTTATAATAGGAGGAGGAATATGTGGAATTTTATGCGCTTATTTTCTAAATGAAAAAGGCATTGATTATATTCTTGTAGAGGGAGAAAGAATTGCAACCAAAACAACGCTTAACACCACTGCAAAAATTACATCGCAACACGGTTTAATATACACAGATATATTAAAGAAATACGGAAAAGAAAGCGCTTTAAAATATCTTAAGGTAAATGAAGAGGCAATTTTAAAATATAAAGAAATATGTAAAAACACAGACTGTGATTTTGAAGAAAAGTATTCTTCTGTATATACTTTTAACAATATTAAAAAATTAGAGGAAGAACTAAACACTTTAAACAGTTTAGGTTTTGATGCTTATTTTACAAAGGAAACCGAACTTCCCTTTAAAGTAAAGGGAGCAATAAATTTTAAAGGTCAGGCGCAGTTTAACCCTGCAAAGTTTATATCACAAATTTCTAAAAATCTTAATATATATGAAAACACTTACATTAAAAAAATAAGCGGTAACTATGCTTATACAAAGAATCATAAAATAAAGGCAAAGGCAATTATTGTTGCAACCCACTTCCCTTTTATCAACACGCACGGAATGTATTTTTTAAAACTTTATCAGGAGCGTTCATATGTATCTGCTTTTAAAACCTCAACACGATTGGAGGGAATGTATGTTGACGAAAATGACTTGGGTCTGTCTTTTAGAAGTTATAAAGATTTAATTTTAATTGGTGGAAATAATCATCGCACAGGCAAAGAAAATTCAAAGTGGGATAAGATAAATAGTTTTAAAGATAAATATTATCCTGATTTAGAACTAAAATTTATGTGGGCAAATCAGGACTGCATAAGCCTTGATAAAATTCCGTATATCGGTCTTTATTCAAATAACACACCCGATTTATATGTAGCAACAGGCTTTAATAAATGGGGAATGACATCTTCTATGGTATCAGCAATGATACTAACAGATATGATTTTAGGTAAGAAGAATGAATACCAGGATGTTTTTTCTCCGCAAAGAAAAATGTATAAACCAAAACTTTTAGTAAACGGTTTGGAATCAACTATTAATCTGATTTCCCCTACCACAAAAAGATGCTCACACCTTGGATGTGCGCTCAAATGGAATAAAAAAGAGCATACATGGGACTGCCCATGCCATGGCTCAAGATTTGATAAAGACGGAAAGGTTATAAATAATCCTGCTAAGAAAAATATAGATATTGATTAGTAAAAAAAGACATCGCATAGAGGCACACTCCGTAAGGAAGTGTGCCTCAGTTATATTCGCCTAACGGCGAGTGATATTGTTTCGCAGTTATATTATGCTGCGCATAGTGGTATTGTCCTTCGGACAGTTTTAGGGCGAATATAACATCACTGAAACCGTAAGGTTTTAATATCACTTTGCCGTCAGGCAAAATATCACTGTGAGACCCGTCTCACAATATCACTTATTATTCTTATTTTTTAAGATAGGTAAATTTTTAAAGTATGTAACCCACTATGACACTTTCAATTTGAAAATGTCAATTTTATTATAAAAAGAAATAGGGAGAAACTTCTTTACGAAGTGTCTCCCTAAGATGTCTTTTAAAATTATAATTTAGTTAAGAATTAAGTCATAAGAAACATTAAAAATTTCTTTTAATGCTTTAATTTCGTCTGGATAAAGATGACGCTGACCTACTTCAATTTTTGCAAGTGCGCTTCTTGTAATATCACAACCATAAATCTGCAGTTTTGCAGCCAACTGGTCTTGTGTATAATTATTTTTATTTCTAAGAGTTCTAATATTTGCTCCTACTTGTTTTTCATATTCTATATTCATATTTGCACCTATATAAGTATATTTTTTCTTGATTATATACTTATTTTATGTTATAATTGCACTTATATCGGTGCAGATATAAATTTTATAAGAAAGAGAGTTTATATATGGCAGAATATTGTTTAAAATGTTGGAACAAAATTAACAAAAGTAATTATACAGAAGATGATTATTCATTATCCTACGAGTTAGAATTATGCGAGGGATGTGGAAAATATAAGAGAGTAATAGTAGGTAAAAAGAGTTTACTTGAATTACTTATATTTAAGTTAATAAATAAGTTTAAAAAATAATGTATTTGTTTTACAACTTTGTATATTTTTTAATACATATATTTTCATATTTGCTAATAATATATATTGGTGATAAAAATGAGAGGTATTAAATCATACATAATAATAGGTATAATATTTGTATCAGTTTTAGGAACATTTCTTCACTTTGCTTATGACTTGTCAGATAGTAATTTTATTATAGGTTTATTTACCCCGATAAATGAATCAATATGGGAGCATACAAAACTAATATATTTTCCTATGCTGATATACTCTATTTATCTTAACATAAAACTTAAAGATAAATATCCTTGTATATTTTCTGCTATGATTCTTGGTGCAATTTTCGGAGTAATTCTTATAATAACTTTATTTTACACCTATTCGGGAATAATTGGCTATAATTTAAGTTTTATTGATATTTTAATATTTTATGTAAGTGTTATTTTCTCTTTTTATATGGCTTATAAATTGGCGTTATCCTGTAAAACAAATAAATTCAATATTTTATTTCAATTTTTAAATATACTTATGATTTTTTTATTTATCTTCTTTACAATTTCCCCGCCTCAGATTCCGTTATTTATTAGTCCTTAAATTTTAAAAAAGCATCGATGAAAGTCGATGCTTTTTTTATAAAAATTCTCTTATATCAACTGTTAATTTTTCTTCTAAGTTTATAAGTCTTTTTGCAATATCTTTTGACACTTCATCAGCACCTTTATATTTATTAAGATATTTGTTAAGAGATTTTACTCCCATATTACAACCGTCAGTCATTAAATCGGAAATAGTAGCATCACTTTCTTCCATTGCCAGTTTCATATTGGTTTTCATCCACGACATTCCTTTTGCAATAACTTGAGGTTCTTTGCCGTCGTCATGATATTTATCAAGTAATTTTTGAATTTCATTATCGAGTTTCTTATGCTCATCTTTACAATCGGTTAAAAGTTTTTCAAGTTTTTTGCTCTTTACATTATCAAGCACATCTTCAATAGCTGATGTGCCCATTTTAACACCTGCATCACATTCTCTTAAAAGTTTAATAGTATCCTGCTCTATCATATTATTCCTCCTTAGTGATAGTGTATCACAAATGTATTTTTTTATTCTGGGAAATAGATTTATATAAAATAAACTTTGTTTTGGCAAAGGAGAATGATTTGGATGACACTATTTATGCGATATACTCGCTATGCTCGTGCGATATATTTGCTTTTCAAATTCGATATAATCTCACTTCGTTCGATTGCGATATGATATAAGAACCTCACAAAATATTACGAAATCATAGATTTCTATATTTCGGAGAACCTTGTTACTTCGTAATAAATTCCTTTTTTCTCGTTGCCATAAGGCAACATATCGCATCGAAGATATATCGCGTACGAAGTACATATAACAAATTCCGTCAGGAATTTATATCGATGAAAAAAGCGTACTGAATTTTCAGTACGCTTTTTTCTGGAAAAGCCGAATGGTTTAGATGACGCATATTTTTAGTGAAATATCTCGCTTCGCTCGATGTGAAATAATTTCTATCGAAATTGTGAAATAGAAAGCTATCGCTTTCTGTGAAATGAAATAAATCCACACGCCGCAAGACGTATTTCACATTGCGTAGCAATATTTCACGCACGAAGTGCATTTCACAAATCCTGAAAGGATTTATTTCGTTGAAAAAAGCACCGACAAAGTCGATGCTTTTTTCTGGAGGCGCCACCCAGATTTGAACTGGGGATCAGGGTGTTGCAGACCCATGCCTTACCACTTGGCTATAGCGCCACTTTGACAACAAAAGACGCTTAAAGCGTCTTTCGTTGTGTTTTTGGAGCGGAAGACGAGATTC
>JAFZHY010000024.1 GCA_017554615.1 Clostridia bacterium | reverse complement strand
CCCGCTCCACATTGTGCGCCTGTAGCTCAGTTGGATAGAGCAACTGCCTTCTAAGCAGTAGGCCAGGAGTTCGAATCTCTTCAGGCGCGCCACTTTATATGGTGGGTATAGCTCAGTTGGTTAGAGCACCAGATTGTGGTCCTGGGGGTCGTCGGTTCGAAGCCGATTACCCACCCCAATTTTTCTTCGACCGTTTGACCACTAAAACTGAAGATGTTGGGATGTAGCCAAGTGGTAAGGCACAGGACTTTGACTCCTGCATTTCGCTGGTTCGAGCCCAGCCATCCCAGCCAAAAATGCACTTTAAAATTCAAAAAATAATTTAATATGGGCCATTAGCTCAGCCGGCAGAGCACTTGACTTTTAATCAAGGTGTCCCGCGTTCGAATCGCGGATGGCTCACCAAAACAAAAAATCCTATCGTAAGATAGGATTTTTTGTTTTGTATTATTCATTTTTCACTATTCATTATTTATTATTCATTTATTATAACAGTCTTTTTTAATTCCCTTTATTTTATTAACTTAACCCCTGCTCCATAGTTTGGCAGTATGTAAACATTTAAAGTTGATTGGCTCAAATTAGAGTCTAAAAAACTGTAAAATTATTCTTAATGCAATTATTTAAATGACAATTGATAAAACAAAAATTATTGCTAATATAATATATTTTTTCCAACCACAAGAATCAATTTTCTTGAGATAATCGTATACGATAAAACATTGTGCAACCACTATAGCAAAAGATGGGATAAATAATATAATTTGATTATCTGTTAAGCCTTTTAGTGCAAAGTTTATAATAAATTCCAAAAAGCTTAAAACTACATATTTTTCTAATATGTTATTTAAAAAGATATTTAACTTTATTTTATCCCTATAAAACAATTTAAATAAAATATAAACTATTAATATTTCAGCATATATAGCTGCTATACATATAAATATGAATAAAGGAAGCATATTAAGTCTGTACTCCCATTCAGCAGTATGCAACTGTGTAAATCCTTTACTGAAAATTATTAATATAAAAGCCATAGAAATACCTGTTAGTATAGTTACAATATGTTTTCTCATTTAATTTCTCCCTTATCATTTTTTTGCATGGTATATCTTATTTTCATTTGGATTATAACATAATTTATATTCTTCCTGTGTATATCCTTTGTATCCACCTTGTTTTACTCTGCAAATTCTTCATTAAAACTGTTTATCATTTGTATAAAAACCCTATCTTCCGATAGAGTTTTTATTCATTATTCTATTATTTTCTTTCTTCCCCTGATGAAAAATACCCATCTGTTGAAAGATATCTTTCCCCACCATCAGGAAATATCACAACTATTGTTTTACCTTTGTTTTCTTCTCTTTTCGCAAGTTCTATTGCGCCATAAAGTGCTGCGCCTGATGATATACCTGCAAGTATTCCCTCATATTTACCGATAAGGCTTCCAGTTTTATATGCATCTTCTGAAGACACTGTGATTATTTCATCAATAATTTTAACATTAAGAATCTGTGGCACAAACCCTGCGCCTATTCCCTGAATTTTATGCGCTCCTGCTTGTTTTCCGGATAATACAGCAGATTCTTTAGGCTCAATTCCTACAATCTTAATATTGGAATTTTTTGACTTTAAAAATTCCCCTGTGCCTGTAATTGTTCCGCCTGTGCCAATGGCTGATACAAATATATCAACATTTGCATCTGTA
This sequence comes from Clostridia bacterium, assembly GCA_017554615.1. Taxonomy (NCBI): domain Bacteria; kingdom Bacillati; phylum Bacillota; class Clostridia; species Clostridia bacterium. The sequence goes on along the minus strand of JAFZHY010000024.1, from coordinate 9,464 downwards.
TCTTTATAAATTTCAGGGCCTGTTGTATCAAAATGGGCTTTTGGGTTTACAGGGTTAACAAACTGACCTGCAATTAAACTGTTTTTAATTTCCTTGTTTATCTCTTCTGCCCTCTTTATTGCCCCTGTCATTCCGTTTTTCCCATCTGTTAGCACAAGGGATGCACCGTATGCTTTAATTAAAAGCTGCCTTTCATAAGACATTGTGTCAGGCATAACGATTATTAACTTATAACCTTTTGATGCGCAAACCGAAGCAAGTCCTATCCCTGTATTTCCTGAGGTTGGCTCAATTATAACGGTATCTTTATTTATTAACCCTCTTTGTTCATAATCTTCTATCATTGCCTTTGCAACTCTGTCCTTTACTGACCCTGCAGGGTTAAAAAACTCAAGTTTTGCAAAAATCTTTGCCTCTAAATTAAATTCTTTTTCTATATTTATAAGTTCCATTAAAGGAGTATTACCAATTAAAAAATCTTGTGATTTATATATGTTAGTCATATATTCACTTCCTTTCTTAAATTAGTATACCATATTTTATAGTTTTTGTAAATGGAGGAATTTGTTTGGTAAAAGTATGATTTAAAATTTTATACCGTTCTAAAAATCATGACGAAAACCTGCATCAATATTATAATTTTCAAATATACCCACTATTTCTTCTATTGCATCAAAATCAGAATAATTTTTGTCCTTAATTATCTTTTGTATTTCACTTAGCATCTTTATAGCAGTTGTATCGGCAATTTGTGATGCATCAATTTCAAGGTCTTTTAAATTGTTGTTTATAATATCACGTATGTAAATTTTTAATAATTCAAGTTTTATATTCATATTCTATCCCCTTTAATATTATGTTACAGAATGTACCATAATTATTGTAACAAATTGTTACAATGGAGTCAAGGGGTGATTTTATGAAAGGTTTAAAACAAATCAGAAAAGAACGCAACTTAAATCAATTAAAGGTTGCCATAGATTTAAATATTTCCCGTGAAGCACTTTCACATTACGAAAATGGAAAAAGAGAACCAAGCCTTGATATGCTTAACAAAATGTCAAAGTATTTTAATGTTTCAATAGATTACCTCATAAATGGCGATGAATTTAAGAAAAAATAAGAAGAGCAGTAGTTGCTCTTTTTTTATTGTAGGGGGAATGGCTTTAATTTAATGAATAATATAAAATGAAAAAACACCTAGTTAGGTGTTTTTTGTTTTGGCGGAGAGAGAGGGATTCGAACCCTCGGAACCGTTTCCGGTTCACACACTTTCCAGGCGTGCGCCTTAGACCAGCTCAGCCATCTCTCCATGTCATATTTATTATATTTTTAAATTTAGTAAAATAGAGTTATTTTTTCCTTATTTATAAGAGTTTAAAAGAGTCGGGATTCCTCTTCGAGCCGTTCGTAACATCAATTCCTGCTTCGTGCGGTAAAACCACCCTTGCACTCATTGTGTTACAGCACAACCCTTACGCGCTCCCTTCTTCGTCCACTGGACGCGGTCGCTGCGCAGTTCCCACGGAACCGTTTCCGGTTCACACACTTTCCAGGCGTGCGCCTTAGACCAGCTCAGCCATCTCTCCATAATTTATTGTATTTTCCCTGTAATGAATCTTTTTTATCCGAACATAAGGAGTATTCCCCTTATGTTCGGTAAAAAAATGATATCATTTTTCTTTAAAGATTTTTCAAAAAAGAAATTATTTACCCTGTAGGTTGAATTTCTTTCTGAATTTGTCAACTCTTCCGCCTGCGTCAACTAATTTTTGTTTTCCGGTGAAGAATGGATGACATTTTGCACATATTTCTACGTGAACATCTTCTTTTGTAGAGCCTGTTTCATAAACTGCTCCACAAGCACAGATAATTTTTGTATCCTTATATTCAGGATGAATTCCTTTTTTCATTTAATTCACCTCATTTTAAAAATGTGTCTTTATTTCTTAGTCAACAAGTTCTAAAATAGCCATTTCTGCTCCGTCGCCTTTTCTTGGAGCTGTTTTAAGAATTCTGGTGTAACCACCGTTTCTTTCAGCATATTTTGGAGCTATTTCACTAAATAACTTAGTAACTACATCTTCTTTTGTTATGAATGAAAGTGCCTGTCTTCTTGTATGCAAGGTATTTTTCTTACCTAATGTAATCATTTTTTCTGCTAAACATCTAACTTCTTTAGCTCTTGTTACAGTAGTAGAAATTTTACCGTTTTCTAAAAGTGAAGTTACAAGATTTCTAAGCATAGCCATTCTATGGTCAGTTGTACGACCTAATTTTCTTGTACCCGGCATTTAAATATACCTCCTTTATTACTCTTCTTCGCTTGCTAAGTGAAGATTTAATGCTTCAAGTTTATGAACAACTTCTTCTAAAGATTTTCTGCCAAGATTTCTTACCTTCATCATATCTTCGATAGATTTCTTGATAAGATCATCAACAGTATTGATTCCGGCTCTCTTTAAGCAGTTGTAAGAACGAACAGAAAAATCAAGTTCTTCGATAGTCATCTCTAATACTTTTTCTTTCTTGCTTTCTTCTTTTTCTACCATAATATCAGCATTTTTCGCTTCTTCAGAAAGGTCTACGAATAAATCTAAATGCTCTTTCATTATTTTTGCTGACCAGCTGATTGCTTCGTCAGGCATAATAACGCCGTTAGTCCAAACTTCAATGATAAGTTTATCATGGTCTGTTTCGTTACCAACACGAGTATTTTCGATTGTGCAGTTAACCTTTCTAACCGGTGTGTAAATAGAGTCAACAGGAATCATTCCTATAGGCATATTAGCAGTTTTATTTTTTTCTGCAGTAATATAACCTCTGCCTCTGTTAAAAGTAATTTCCATATATAATTTTGCTTCTTCGTTTAATGTTGCGATGTGTAATTCAGGATTTAATATTTCAACATCTGCATCATGTTTTAAATCACCAGCAGTGATTTCGCATGGGCCTACAACATCAACATAGCATACTTTTGGAACATCAGAATGTAATTTTGCAGCAACACTCTTGATATTTAAGATAATTTCTGTAACATCTTCTGTTACACCTGGAATTGTTGAAAATTCGTGGTCAACACCGTCAATTTTCACGCTTGTAGCAGCAGCGCCAGGTAAAGAAGAAAGTAAAATTCTTCTTAAAGAGTTACCTAAAGTTGTGCCATAGCCTCTTTCTAACGGAGAAATGATAAACTTGGCATATCTTTTATCTTCAGATGTTTCTGCGCATTCAACTCTTGGTTTTTCCATTTCTATCATGATTTTACCCTCCTTTAATTGACCTCAATGGTCCTAATTTTAAGATAAAGTCTTTGACTATATATACCCTGAGGGTTAATTATTATTTAGAATAGAACTCAACGATTAAGTGTTCTTTAATATCTAAATCAATTTCGCTTCTTTCAGATAGTCTTGTAACAGTAGCAGTTAAAGCATCTCTGTTAACATCTAACCACTGAGGTACAAGTTTACCTTCAGTTGTTTCTAAAACTGCTTTAATTTTTTCGCTGTTTTTAGATTTATCTTTTATAGCAATAACATCACCTGGTTTAACTAAGTAAGAAGGAATGTTAACCTTTTTACCGTTAATTGTGAAGTGCCCGTGTCTTGCAAGTTGACGAGCTTCTGCTCTTGAAGTTGCAAAACCTGCTCTGTATACTACACTGTCAAAACGGCTTTCTAAGATCTGTAAGAAGTTTTCACCTGTGATACCGTCTTTTTTAGCAACAGCCATTTCGAAGTAGTGTTCGAACTGACCTTCTAAAATACCGTAAGTTTTTCTTACTTTCTGTTTTTCTCTTAACTGCATACCGTATTCAGACATTTTCTTTCTGTTCTGACCATGCTGACCAGGTGCATAAGAACGCTTATTGAAAGCACATTTTTCAGAATAACATTTTGTACCTTTTAAGAAAAGTTTCTGACCTTCTCTTCTACAAATTCTACATACTGCGCCAGTATATCTTGCCATATCTAATACACCTCCTATTATACTCTTCTTCTCTTAGGCGGTCTGCAACCGTTGTGAGGAATTGGGCTTACATCTTTAATCATAGTAACCTCTAATCCTGCTGTCTGAAGTGCTCTGATTGCAGCTTCTCTGCCTGAACCAGGACCTTTAACGAATACTTCAACAGTTTTCAAACCATGTTCCATAGCGGCTTTTGCTGCAGTTTCTGCTGCCATCTGAGCTGCAAATGGAGTATTTTTTCTTGAACCTCTGAAACCAAGGCCACCGGCACTTGCCCATGATAATGCATTTCCGGCAACATCAGTAATTGTAACAATAGTATTGTTAAAAGAAGAACTGATGTGAGCAGCGCCACGTTCTATATTTTTACGCTCTTTTCTTCTACGAGTAGTTTTTCTTGCTGTTTTAGCCAAGATTTATCCCTCCCTCTTATTTCTTCTTGTTAGCAATTGTTCTCTTAGGACCTTTTCTTGTTCTTGCATTGTTTTTAGAATTCTGACCTCTGCAAGGAAGCCCTTTCTTATGTCTTGAACCTCTGTAACATCCGATTTCCATCAAACGTTTGATATCAAGTGCTATATCTCTTCTTAGGTCACCTTCAACAGTATATCCTTCGATAGCACTTCTTAATTTTGCAACGTCTTCGTCAGTTAAATCTTTAACTCTTGTATCAGGGTTGATACCTGTTTCTTCTAAGATTTTGTTTGATGTTGTTCTACCAATACCGAAAATGTATGTTAATCCGATTTCAATACGTTTTTCTCTTGGTAAGTCAACGCCGGCTATTCTTGCCATACTGATATTACACCTCCTGTAATGTGTATCAATAATGTTTTTATAATTTAAGATCTTAAATAAGTTTACAATCTAATTGCACAGCCGCACTTTTTAAAATCTAATTAACCTTGTATTAACCTTGTCTTTGTTTGTGCTTCTGATTTTCGCAAATAACCATTACTTTTCCTTTTCTTTTGATTATTTTACATTTTTCGCACATTGGTTTTACTGATGGTCTTACTTTCATAGTTTATACCTCATTTCTATATAATACTATTTTGCTCTCCAGGTAATTCTGCCTTTTGTAAGGTCATATGGAGAAACTTCAACTGTTACCTTATCTCCGGGTAAAATCTTAATATAGTTCATTCTTAATTTCCCCGAAATGTGTGATAAAATTTTGTGGCCGTTTTCAAGTTCTACCATAAACATAGCATTTGGCAGAGCATCTATAACTGTGCCTTCAAGTTCCAAAACATCATCTTTTGCCATAATAAACCTCCTTATTCCTCTTATAAAATCTTAAGTTCAATTAATCCCTCTCTTATAGATTTTCTAACTTGGGAATTGTTGATTTCGATACCTAAATCTAATTTTTCTTTAATACTTTTAAGTGAATAACAAAGAGTTCTTAAATGTTTTATTTTCTTTTTCTTGGGGTTTTCAACTTTTCGTCTTCTCCCGTCGCATATAAGAACATAGTTTTCATCCAATACTTTAGTTACCAGTAAAAACTTTCCCTTGTCTCTCCCTGCTGTAACTTCCACTAAGGAAGCAGGAACTATATTCACCTATATCACCTCAAAATTATTAAGCTTTGGTTAAAATCTCCGGTTCACCTTCTGTAATCAGAATAGTGTTTTCATAGTGTGCAGATAAACTGCCGTCACAAGTTTTAACCGTCCATTTTGTATCATCGGTAAATACATAGTAACTACCTTGATTAATCATGGGTTCAATAGCCAGAGTCATCCCCGGAATAAGCCTTACTCCCTTTCCTGCTCTTCCGAAATTCGGAACAGACGGGTCTTCGTGGAGTGCTTTTCCTATTCCATGACCTACCAGATCTCTTACAACTGAAAAGCCGTAACTTTCAACATAGGTCGAAATGGCATTTGATATATCGCCGATGCGGTTACCCGCTTTGGCAAACTTAATGCCCTCATAAAAACTCTGTCTTGTAACTTCCACAAGTTTTTTAGCCTCTTCTGACACATTTCCAACAAAAAATGTTTTAGCGCAGTCGCCATGAAATCCGTTAAGATAAGCACCTATATCGATACTTACTATGTCTCCGTCTTTAATTACACGTTTGCCCGGAATTCCATGAACAACTTCGTCATTTACGGAACTGCATATTGATGCCGGAAAGCCATTGTAATTAAGGAAAGAGGGAATTGCATTATTATTTTTTATAAAATCATAAGCAATTCTGTCAAGCTCACCGGTTGTAACCCCGGCTTTAATATGCTTACCTACATGGTTAAGAGCCATTTTGGTAAGTTTGCAAGCTTCCCTCATTAACTCAATGTCTTTTTTATTCTTAACATAGATCATATTATACTCCTAAAGCTTCGAAAACCGCTTTAGTTGTATCGTCCACATTACCAAGTCCTTTAACGCTTACTAAGATACCTTTTTCTTCGTAATATGCTTTTAAAGGTTCTGTAACTTCGTGGAATACGTTAAGTCTGTTAACTATAACTTCTTTTTTATCATCAGGACGGATAGAAAGTTCTGCACCGCAAGTATCGCATATACCGTCAACCTTTGGAGGATTGCTGGTAACGTGGAATATTGCATGGCATTTTGAACATTCTCTTCTTCCGGATAATCTGTCGATGATTATTTCATCGTCTAAGTCAATATTTAATACCTTATCAATTTTATAGCCAAGTTTTTCTAAACCGTCTGCCTGATTGATAGTTCTTGGGAAACCGTCTAAGATAAATCCGTTAGCACAGTCAGGTTCTTTAAGTCTTGCTTCGATTAGTTCGATAACGATTTCGTCTGAAACAAGGTTACCTGATTTAATGATATCGTTTACTTTAAGACCAATTTCACTTCCCTTTTCAATTTCAGAACGGATAGCCGCACCTGTAGAAATTGTAGGTATGTTTAATTTTTCAGAAATAATTTTTGCCTGTGTGCCTTTACCTGCACCAGGAGCTCCTAACATAATTAATTTCATACAATCACTCTTTCTTAACCAATTATTCTAAGAAACCTTTGTAATGACGCATAAGCATCTGAGATTCTAACTGTTTAACTGTTTCTAATGCAACACCAACGATAATCAGTAAACTTGTTCCTCCAAATGCAAGGCTTGCACCTAATATATTTGTAAGAAGCATTGGTAAAACTGCGATTAATGCTAAGAAGATAGCACCAACTAAAGTGATTTTATTAAGTATAGACTTAATGAATTCAACAGTTGTTTTACCAGGTCTTATACCAGGAATAAATCCACCGTTCTGTTTCATGTTGTTAGCCATTTCAACAGGATTGTACTGCATTTCTGTATAGAAATACGTAAAGAATATAATTAGTAGGAAATATAGAACTCCGTATAGTAATGAGCCTTGAGACATTGCTCTTAAAAATCCGCCCCAGAAGCCCTGAGAGTTAGCAGTGATACCGGCTAACTGACAGATTGTAGCAGGGAATGAAATAATGGAAATCGCAAAGATGATTGGCATAACGCCTGCCATAGCAACCTTAATTGGAATATGAGTGCTCTGGCCTCCATACATTTTTCTGCCCACAACTCTTTTAGCATACTGAACAGGAATTCTTCTTTCACCGTTATTCATAAGAACAACTATACCGATAACTGCAACAACTAATGCTAAAAGTGCAATAAGAGTGAACACATTAAGTGTTTCAGCCTTAAACATTTCAACAATCGCTGTAACTGTAGCAGGACCACGGGAAACGATACCGGCAAAGATAAGAAGTGAAATACCGTTACCAATACCTTTTTCGTTAATCTGTTCGCCTAACCACATTAAGAATGCTGTACCGGCTGTAAGTGTTAACGCAACAACCAAATATGTGAATATGCCGCGTTTTGTAACTGCACCTGCAAGACCGAAATAAAGACCTGTAGCCTGAAGTAATGCTAAGACTACTGTTAAATATCTGGTCCACTGTGCAATGAATTTTCTGCCTTCTTCGCCTTCTTTAGCTTTTCTTTCTAAAGCAGGAATCGCAACAGATAATAACTGCATGATAATTGATGAGTTAATATATGGTGTGATACTCATTGCGAAAATTGTAGCATTTTCAAAAGCACCACCGGAGATTATGTTATACATTGAAAACAGTGTGTCTCCTCCGCTTAACATTTCCTTAAGTGCAGCAGCGCTGACAAAAGGAACTGGAATAGCAGAACCTAATCTGAATACAAATAAAAGCATTAAAGTATACAACAGTTTTTTCCTTAAATCAGGAATTTTCCAAGCATTCGCAAACACTTTGAACATGTTATATCACCTCAACTTTTCCGCCCTTGGCAGTAATTTTTTCTTCAGCAGTTTTTGAGAATCTGCATGCTTTAACAGTTAAAGTTTTAGTTAATTCCCCTCTGCCAAGAACAACAATACCGTCGTTGATTTTAGAAATTAAGCCAACTTCTTTTAAAAGTTCTGCTGTAACAACTGTATCATTGTCAAATCTTTCAAGTTCAGAAACGTTAATTTCAGTATAGTTTTTTGCAAATATATTTATGAAGCCTCTTTTAGGAAGTCTTCTGTATAAAGGCATCTGTCCACCTTCAAAACCAGGTCTTACTCCGCCACCTGAACGTGCTTTCTGACCTTTATGACCTCTACCTGCTGTTTTACCGTTACCGGTAGCATGACCTCTACCTTTTCTCTTAGGCTCTTTTGTTGAACCTTCTGCAGGAGATAATTCGAATAACTTCATTTGTTACACCTCCTCAAAATTTATTCAGTAACATCTAACAAATAAGATATTTTATCAATCATACCTCTGATTTGAGGTGTGTCGTTTAATTCAACACAATCTCTGATTTTCTTAAGACCAAGGGCCTTTACTGTGGCGATATGATCTTTTTTTCTACCAATAGTACTTTTTACTAATGTGATTTTTAATGTTTTAGTAGCCACAATGATCCCTCCTATCCTAAAATTTCTTCAACGGTTTTGCCTCTTAATTTAGCAACATCTTCTGCTTTCTTAAGGCTGGCAAGTCCGTTAATTGTTGCGTTAACAACATTTCTTGGGTTGTTTGAGTTTAAGCATTTTGTTCTGATATCTCTGATACCTGCTAACTCGATAACCGCTCTGACAGCGCCACCGGCGATAACACCGGTACCTTCAGGAGCAGTTTTTAAAAGTACGCTTCCTGCACCGAATTTACCAATAATATCGTGAGGAATTGTTGTACCAAGAAGTGGAACTGATACCATATTCTTTTTAGCATCTTCGATACCTTTTCTGATTGCATCAGGAATTTCAGCAGCTTTTCCCATACCGCAACCAACATGGCCGTTTTCATCACCAACAACAACCAATGCGCTAAATCTGAATGTTCTACCACCCTTAACAACTTTAGCAACACGGTTTAAGCTTACAACTCTTTCTTTTATGTCTAATACTGTAGAATCTACTTTATCTAAACTCACTTGGGTTTTACCTCCTTATTAGAATTTAAGACCGCCCTCACGAGCGCCGTCTGCTAATGCAGCAACT